>JAMCVO010000171.1 GCA_023475715.1 Actinomycetota bacterium | reverse complement strand
TTAGAAAAAATAGTAAGTGCTAACTTAAATATTCAATCCCCCGGTTGCTAAATTAAGTATTTTCTTCTCATCGGCCTGGCTTCTTGGGAGTTCACCTTTAATTGTTCCACGGTGCATTACTAAAATCCTGTCACTCATTCCCAAAATTTCAGGAAGTTCGGAAGAAATAAAAATTATAGCCATATATTTTGACATTTCGTTGATTAACTTATATATTTCTACCTTTGAACCAACATCTATACCTTTAGTAGGTTCATCCAATATTAGGACATTTAAATTTTTAGCTAACCATCTTGCTACTATTACCTTTTGCTGATTACCACCACTTAATTGTTTTGCTATCATTTTTAAACTTGAAATCTTAATATTTAATTTATCTACATATTCTTGAGATAGATTAAATTCTTTATACTCATCTATTAAATTAGCACTTACTATTTTTTCTAAATTACCAATGGAAATATTAAAACTAATATTAAAATCTAAAAATAAGCCATATTTTTGTCTGTCTTCTGTTATAAATCCAATTCCTTTATTAATAATATCAAAAGGACTATTTACCCTTATTTTTTTATTATTTATCAGAATATCACCTGAGTAGAGGTTCTTTGGTGTCATTCCAAACATAGACATAATAAGTTCAGTTCTTCCAGAACCAACTAAGCCAAAAATTCCTAATACTTCATCCCTGTGTGCAACAAAATTAACATTATTAACGATGTTTCTTTTTGATTTACTATCAAGAACAGAAAAATTTTTGATTTCCAATACTTCTTTACCAATCTTTGAAGGAGTTTTAGGATACATATTTTCAATAGTAGTTCCTAACATCGTTTCTATTACATCTTCTTGGTTAATTTCTCCTACTTTTTTAGTACCTACCATATGGGGGAAAAAGTAACAATAAACACTATCACATAGTTGAAATATCTCTGATAACTTATGGGATATAAAAATACAAGTAATATTATTACTTTTTAATTCTCTTAATATTCTAAATAGAATTTTAATTTCCTCCTCAGTTAAAAAAGCAGTTGGTTCGTCTAAAATCAATATTTTTATATTTTTTGACAAAGCTTTTGCAATACTAATTAATCCCTGAATAGCGATACTGTAATTTTTAACAGGAGTTTGAACATCTAAATCAATATTGAGTTTATTTATTTCTTCTTTGGCATTTTTATATAGTTCATCCCAATCAATTACACCAAATTTTGTGGGTTGGTGATTAAGAAAGATATTTTCTGCAACTGTGATTTCTTGTATTAGTTTAATTTCCTGTGGGATCATTGATATTTTATAGGCTTCACTGTCTATGGCCGTGTTTATTGTTACTTTTTCCCCCTCTATATAAATCTCCCCTTTATAAGTACTTCTTGGAAAACATCCCGATAATATTTTAACTAAAGTTGATTTTCCGGCTCCATTTTCACCCACAAGTGCTCGTATTTCACCACTTTTGACTGAAAAATTTACATCTTTTACTGCTTTAACACCTGGAAATTCTTTTACAATCCCTCTCATATCAACAATGTTTTCATAGGTCATTACCATCTAATCCTTCCTATAACTAAAAGGGTGAACTAAAAATTTTCTTATTTTAGTTTTAGCTTCTAGATCAAACAAAATTGACCTAGAAGCTAAAATTATAAGATTTTATCCAGTAGGCCACTGGTCTTTTGGTATATTTGCATATACTTCTTCTATTTTATGATAACCTATTTTAACAATTTGTTCATACATATTATCTTTTGTAATAGGTATTGCTTTAATTTGTATTTGCGGAACATCCTTAAAACCATTATTAAAAGTCGAATCACTTTCTGGTGTTTTGCCATTTATAAGGTCTAGAATTACATTAAAAGTTGTCTCAGTCCAAGTTGTTAAAGGTGTAAAAAATGAAGCAGTAATCTTACCTTCAACTATCGCCTGAGCTACAGGAATTTCTACATCTTCGCCACTAATATAAACTTTTCCTGCCAACCCCTGAGCTTCTGCAGCTTGAAGTGCTCCAAGGGCTGTTGAATCATTATTACACAAAAATGCAACTATGTTATTATTATTTGCGGTTAGTGCGTTTTCAGCAGTCTTTAAAGCAACCTCAGTTGCCCAACTTTTTGTATATTGTTGTGCAACAATTTTTATTGACCCATCATCTACAAATGGTTTTAAATAATCAAGATTTCCTTGAGTTTTTTCATGGGCAACATTATCACCTTCATCACCACTAATTATTACATAATTACCCTTGGGATATAATTGAACAGCAAGTTTAGCAGCTTCATACCCAACAGAGTAATTACTTCTTGCTACAAAAAAATCAATATCAACATTCATTGCTACTCTTCCATAAGCAACTACCGGAATACCTTCAGCTTTTGCAGCATCGACAATAGTTTTTACTGCATCAATATTTACGGGGGTGATAATAAGTGCATCTATCCCCTGTGTAAGTAGATTTTCAACCTGTGTTGCTTGAAGTTTCTCATCATCCATGGCGTGTTGTACTATTACATTGATATTATTTTTTTGCCCAAGTTCAACGAATAACTTATCGTCAATTAGCCATCTCTCCTGTGATGCACTTGGCAGAGAAACTCCTATAGTTAACTTCTTTGCTACTGCAGTCGTTTCGGCTGCTGTAGTAACCGCCGCTGTAGTCTCGGCTGCTGTAGTGGCTACTGATGTAGTTTCAGTAGTTGTAGTCTTGCAACCGCTAAATCCCAGGGTAAGCGCTAAAACTGTAATTAGAATTGCAACGATCCAGGATAAACCCTTTTTCATTTTTTTTACTCTCCTTTCTTCATTTTTTTGTTTTTTTACAAATATTTTTGTTTTTTTTAATAAATCTTATCTTTTTTCCTCCTTTCGTAATTAAATATTTATAATGCTAATCAGAATATATAAAAATTGATAATTCAATTTAATTTAGCTAATATTTATTTTTTCAAACTTCTATGATCTCAATATTTGAGATTTTGCAAAATTCCTTTATGGCTTTATTGTAATCTCCGTGAATAATGCTAGCATGGTGTATAAAACCTTCTTCAATTATTGTCTGGTAGAGCTTCTTTAGGTCTTTTACCTTAACCCATGACCAGGAACCCCTTAGATCTCTAGGGTCATAGATAATTTCTCCTTCTGTTACCAGCATCTTGAAGTTATTTTTTAACTCAACGAGCCTGTTAATTGTAACCCTGCCTTCATCAAGCTGGAATTCACAGCATCCCTCTGTTTTAGCATTCCCCAATATTTTACCCAATACAAAATGCTCTCTAATTACAGGTTTTGTTTTAGGATGACACAAACTTATGGGAGCATTGCCACAGTGAAAAGAAAAGAATACATTTTCTTCCTGCTGATGCTTTATTGTCCAGTCAATAAAATGAGGTACTTTATCTTCAAGGGAAGCCTTGTACTGTATTAGCATCGTAAGCGCACCATAAATATCAACTTCACAGGATACAGGTATGCCTTTTTGGGTAATTCGCCCCATAGCATAACATGATGAGATACCTATTATATTTTGCATGGCAGTCCAGCACTGAAGTCCCATACAAGTCAGATTTTCTTTAGCTGCAAAATTAATAAGAGATAGTTCAAGTTTTGCTGATTTTATTAAGGTTTTTTCAGCAACCCTGGAAAAATCACATGAAGACTTAACTTCATTTACAATTTCTATTACTTTGATATCTTCATCAGCTATATTATTCATATCATTATATAAATCAAGCAGAGAATAGGAGACAACTCTTACACCAAATCTTTCAATAAGATTATTTTCATTTATTGCGCATGTTTCAAAATTTGAAGGCCTGGGACCCACTAATCCTACTCTTGTTTTGGAAAAACTGTTATAGATGCTGTTTATTCTTAAAAAGTTTTTTAAATCTTCTATAAAATTTTCTTCTTCCGGGAAATAAATATCCCCAAAGATAAATCTTATATCTCTTTTTTTAAGACCATAT
>JAMCVO010000143.1 GCA_023475715.1 Actinomycetota bacterium | reverse complement strand
GCTTAAAATCCCTAAAATTTTTGTCCTGCAGTTGTTATTAACATATCGATATATCTCTGTTCTTATAGAAGAGGTATCAAGAATGCAGAGGGCTTATTCTCTGGCGTATCATCGGTAATGTCTTTTTTGTTACGTGGACATCTCCTACCAGGACTTCTCCACCATCTGGAAAGAGGAGACCCATCAGCAGCATCAGCAGAGTAGACTTCCCGGCACCATTCGCACCAATGATCCCGACAGATTCACCATGATGTATAGTAAAAGACATATTCTTTACTGCCTCGTGTCCATCCGGGTACGAAAAATGCAGATTCCTTACCTCAAGTTTATGATGACTCATCTATTTAATCACTCCTGTAAACAATGAACCTATCAACATAGGTATATTGTAAATTCTCGCTATAATAAAAAACAAACTCCATCCTGCCAAATAGGCAAAATCCTTAAAGCTTAATTTTGAAACATCTCCAGTATTATACTCACCTGTAAAACCTCTCAAGCTCATTGACTGATATACCCGCTGTGCTCTCTCAAAAGTCCTTAGTATCAGCTGTCCGGCAAAAGAACCCCAAACGCTTCTGTGTATTCCCTTTTGTCCTGGTGCCCTCAGAGAATAAGCCCTCTGCATTCTTGATACCTCTTCTATAAGAACAGAGATATATCGATATGTTAATAACAACTGCAGGACAAAAATTTTAGGGATTTTAAGCATCCGTAATGCTGCAGCCAGCTTGTCCATTCCTGTGGTTGCAATTAGTAAAATACTGACTGCCACTGTTAAACCACATTTTATAAAAATAGATAGAAAAGTAACCCATCCTCTTGAAATAGCAATTCCACCAAGCACCACTGTATAATTATCGAACAATGGATTTAATATTCCAATTCCAATGATAAAAGGCTCAACAAGCAATATCCTTTTTAGAATTGGAGCAACTGGTAACTCTGCAAACGCAAAAATGAGCACAGGATAAAAAACAAAAGGCAAAAGACTACTGATGTCATATCTTCCAAATGAGACAACAACAGTCAAATAAACAACTGTGGTTAGTAGCTTTACAAGTGGGTGAAGCCTGTGTATGGAGGTTTCTTTCCTTGCTAAGTCCTCCAAAAGCCTCATATTATACAATGAATTTATTATATTCGACATATAAAACCAAATCCTAATTAAAAATTAAATGCAGGGTTTTCTGCCCCGCCCTAAATGCATTTATGCGGTAACTTTTTTCTTTTTTCTTTTGACCATACTGACAATCAACCCTGTGAATGCTGCCAATGCAAGCGTCAGTGTTCCCCCTAATATACCTGAAACACTTGTTCCTGCATTAATAGAAGGCCATGCATTTTCTGCTTGTGTAGCTGTTTCTTCTTTATTTGCACCTTCATTTGTCTTAAAGCTGTAATCAGGTAAAAATGCTGTCTTATTTTGTATTTCGGATAAGGTTTTATGGATTCCATCGGATGCTTCAAGCTCTGTTTTTCCCGCAGTCTTAAACATAGACCATTCCAGTCCGTCAGGATTTGAGGACGCAAACCAGGAAAGCGCACCACCAACCACAACTACTGCGATTAGAAGACCTGTCAATACTTTCTTCATGGATATATTGCCAATAGCTTCTCCAATAGCTGCTTTTTCTATAATTTCAGGTCTGGCTCTCCATACAAAAGTAACAATAGCTGTGGTTACAAGCCCCTCAACCACTCCTATTGCGAGGTGTATTGGTTGCATCAGCAATACAAAGGTTCCAAAAGGCAGTTCAGTCTTTCCGGATAAAAGAGTCTCAAGTACAACGCTAAAAGCTCCCATTTGGAGACCAACCAAAGCTGAGGTCATTGAAGCTCCAAAAATCCTCTTGGAAGTAACACCTTTGCGTGTAATCCATTTATAAATAAAAGGATACGCTAAAAAACAAGTATAAAACCCGAGATTAAATACATTGCAGCCAT
Organism: Actinomycetota bacterium; assembly: GCA_023475715.1. The sequence goes on along the minus strand of JAMCVO010000143.1, from coordinate 2,022 downwards.
ATGCAAGAAGACCTCCATCCCCGAATACAAAAGCCTGAATCAATAATACCGAAGCCATCGTAAGGAACCCTGCATATGGACCAAGCAGTATTGCAAGCAGCATACCTCCACCAAGATGTCCACTTGAACCTGTTCCCGGTATTGAAAAATTAATCATTTGTGCTGCAAAAACAAAAGCTCCCATTACCCCCATTAAAGGAATTTTCTTTTCATCCAAATCATTCCGGATTTTCTTAATTGAATAAGCTGCAACCCCAGCAGTGGCAGCCAGCATAGTTCCACCTATAACTGGTGAAATCAAGGCATCAGCCATGTGCATAATATCGACTCCTTTACAAAATTAAAATGACCCATAAAGGGAAATTTAAAACTTAGCCCCTTCATGGGTCTGATTATACATTAGTTTATTAAAAATCGTTGCAGAAACCTTCGTGGTTTCAATTTCTAAATAAATATATCACAGCATACTAATCTTGTCAAATACTATTTTAGGGAGCTTAAAGGCGATTTTATCCAACAAACTAGACATACCAGGTTCCTCTTTTCATTTTTTCTTAAATTGTACAAAATTGCAAATTTAATAAGATATCTTCAAAGATTGACAACAAACTTTCTCTTGTTTGAAGATTTTTGCGTATTCCATTAGTTTGTTTAAATCTTTATCCTTGCGTTTTGAATATCTTTTTAAAGCATCTGTAAAAATTTGAATGTCCATTCTGCTTTTACTTCTTACTAAATCACAAATAATTCTTTTCATATTTCTAGTGCATGTGATATAATATTCCTACCGTCTATCCGCAAACCACAAATCATATGTCCGATAAATTCTAAAGGAGGAGGACATGGAAAATAAAAATTTTAAATGTTTTAAGGATGATATAAGAAAAACGTTTACTATTTATGCCCTCGTCCCAGTTATAATTATTACCTTTTTTAGCTATTCGATTTCTTTCTCTATATTGTATAGGACTGTCGTTAACCAAAATTATAATATTAACACTGAATTATCAAAAAGAATTGAAGCGATAGTATCTTCATATATGAATAAAGCTTATAAAATAGCAAAGCAGGATAATGTTATTGAATACATTAATTCTCAACATATCAGCAGTGATATATATGAAGAGTTTTATAGCTTTGTAAACAGCATGGATATAAGGTGTAATTTTTTCGTGTTTGATGAAAATATGCAACCGCTCATTGCAAGTACTACAAATAAGCCTGAATATGCTCAAAATGAAAATGTTTTTTCATGGGGGATAACAAGAAGTATGCTGGATACTCCAGATCAGGTTGTCTTGGTTCGAGAATCATCAGCCCATTCCTCAAAACAAATATTATCTGTAGGGAAAGCTATTGTAAAGGATGGGAAAATAATAGGTTATGTAACATTTGATTTAGATGAGAGATCCCTGGTTGGGATTATTAGTCAAAATTTCTCTATCAATGTTGTTATTACTGATAAATATGGCAATGTTATATCGAGTACAAATGCACTGTTAATTAACCAATTTGGTAAGATAGATGAAAATTTCAGAAATAAATCAGGTTTTATTAAATCAATTAATGATAGTCATTATGTAACTAAATCAGAAATATTGGATAAAAATATATGTATTTATACAATTACATCAATAGGATATTTTGGTCCAATATTCATAATCGTAGGTTTTTTGTTGATTGTACTTTTTTCCATGTTAACTATAACTACGTATTTGTCGGCAAGAAGGATTGCGGATAGCAAAACAAAGGTAATTGATGAAATTATTGAAGCAATAGGCAATGTTCAGAACGGTAATTTAGATGTGTTGCTTAATATAAATACAAAAGATGAATTTCAAATTATTGCAGAATCATATAATAAAATGTTAACCGATATAAAAAATTTAATAGAAATTAATAAAGAAAAGGCCAGGCAAAGCGTTTTATCAGAGATAAAACAACTTGAATCACAATTTAATCCTCACTTTTTGTTTAACACATTGGAAACGATTAAGTATATGTCTAAAATGGAACCAGCAT
>JAMCVO010000221.1:2788-3970 GCA_023475715.1 Actinomycetota bacterium | reverse complement strand
GCGCCTTCCTGTGAGAATTACTTTCGAAGCTCCCCTAAGTTTAACCAGCTGAAATCATATTTATCCGCTATTTCTACAATATTCCCCATCCAATCCTGAATGATGCAATGACCATTTTTATGCTCAAGAATTTTTTCCTCGTACACAGGTATCATTTTAAATGTTACTCCAAACGTAATTCTTTCTTTCTTTGGAAAATCATAGTCAATACCTAGTTGATGACACAACTCAACAAACCAGTCCTTCCCAACATGAAGTCCCTCTTTTTGCCAGCGCTCCAATGTAGACTTACGGGGACCCAATGTATCCATAGGAATTCTGTCCGGGCTTCCAAATTTTATAGTTTCAATATAACGTTCACGTTCGGTCATTATATATTTTGTACTCACCTATAGTCTCCTTTATTTTGATCTCCGATACTATTATAGTCACTCACTGTTTTTTATCTTTAGTAATATACTTTGCAAAATTTAATTCTTTTGAAGAATCCTTTCCCTAGCTATAAGCATATATTAGTATTGCTGTCACTCTCTTTGGATGATATGCATGCTGGCCTATCATACTGTATTTTTCCTCAATACTTTTTATATTAATCTGGCTTAAAATATCCTCATATATAAAGAAGTCATGATCTTTTTGAAGCAAATCAAATACATTCTCAGCCATTAGCTTTCTTTGATTAAATTCTACTGGATCTTTTTTAAAAGGTACTAGCATTTAGTTTTCTCCTATTATTTATTTAATATGGATAAAAATCTGTTATAAAATATATCATCCATATAATCAATTCCATATTTGATAGCGCCTAACATACTGTTATCTTTTTTTAACTCTGAAACCAGGATTTCTTGTTTAAAAGGAGTTATAAGGTAAATTTTTTTTATCAGTTTATTAATAAATTTTTCTCCCAAACAAGTTATTAAACCTCCAATAACAATAACTTCAGTATCAATAATTGCTATAATTGAAACTATGCCGATAGCTAATATTTTTATGATATCATTATCAATTATTTTTTTTACTATATTATAATTTGGAGCATTGTAATATTTGCATATATCATCAAAATTTATATTATCAATATTTTTGTCAATAATTATATTACTGTTCTTTTTTGATTTTTTAATTTCATTTTTAACTTTATTAACTATTCCAATAATACCTACTTGTGATTCAAAGAGA
>JAMCVO010000221.1:0-2778 GCA_023475715.1 Actinomycetota bacterium | reverse complement strand
TTTTATTAATATGAATTATTTAAAAGTTGTGTTTACAAGTATTAAGACAAAAACTCTGAGTAAAAATCTAGCCATAATTTCATTTTTAACTTTATTAACTATTCCAATAATACCTACTTGTGATTCAAAGAGACCAAGTTCAAGTTTATTTTGTTCCAATCTTTTAAAATTATTATTTTTTAAAATAGGTAAGTGGGAAATTTCACCCATAGTACCTTTTATCCCTGTAACCAATCTTCTATTAATAACTATTCCAGCTCCAATCCCATAATCAATATTTAAATAAACTATATTATTTAGATTATTAAAACTTTTCCAATGTTCACCGACAACAGCTAAATCTGTATAATTTTCAAGTATAACTTCTTTCTTATATCTCTCTTTAAAAATATTTATTAAATTAATTCCATTCCAATTTTTAAAAAAAGGAGAACGCGTAACAATTTTTGTTAAAGGATTAACAACACCATGGGTTCCAATACTTAAAAGATATATTTTTTCCAAATTAATATTTGAATTTATCAATACTTCATCAACAGTTGTAAATATACTTTCAATAATATGGTCTTTATCATTTAAAGGTTGGTTTGGTTTCCTTGCTATACAAATGATTTCACCCAATAAATTGGCTATTGCAACAGTAATATTGTCTGTACTGATATTAATTGCTATGATGTAATAAAGATCTTTATTAAAAATTAACTCAATTGGTTTTTTCCCATATTCAGAATTAATTTTGTTTCCTTCAAAAACAATTTTTTCCTTAATTAGAAAATTGACTAAATTAGAGATTGCAGATCTAGAAAGTTTTGTTTTTTTACTTAAATCAATTCTGCTTAGGTAGATATTTTCTTTTATATTCTTTAATATTAATCCTATATTACTTTCTTTTATTGTTTCTTGTGTTGATTTTTTCATTTCCCAAATTTAGTTAAAAAATAAAACTTTTATAAAGTTCAATTAACAAGTAAGTAGATACTATCAAAAATTTTTTTTATTGACAATGTAAAATTATATGCTTTATAATAGTTACATCAATGGATAAACTAATTATCTAATTAATTATAGCACATGGAAGGTTTTCTGTTGACAATTTAGAGCGCAGTACTTTTAGATAAAGTATTAAAAATTAATAGTTAAAATGGTACAAATAGAACCAAATAAAAGAAGGAAAACCAAGAGATGGTTTTGTGTTTGGGGTATCGGATCGGTTAGAAGAATATACACCAATTGAGAATATAAAGAAAGCTTGTAGTAGAATATGTAAGGAAAAATGGAATATATAAATAGGAAAATGAAAATATGGCTAGATTTTTACTCAGAGTTTTTGTCTTAATACTTGTAAACACAACTTTTAAATAATTCATATTAATAAAAAGATTAAGGTATTATGTGTTTATTTGAATAAAGCCTAATTAATAAATATCATAACATCGTAGACTCTTTTTAGAGTTATTAATATATCAATACATCATAGACTGTAAAACTAAAATATTATAAATTTAATAAATTTCAAGCTCGTTTACATAGTTGCCTTTTAAGACTTTAAATTTAGTTAAACTATAAAGTATACGATGTCTTGATACATTTGAGTCTACGATCTATTGATATTTGTCAAATAATCGCTAAATATGAAAAATTTATCTGGACTTATAAAAGGAAAATATTTATCAGATTAATTGTGCTTTGGGGTATAATGTATCTCAAGCCTGTCCAGCAAGCGCCTGGCCTCCTGAGGCTCAAATGCCTCATAGAGTGAGGCGCCGGAATGAGTATTTAAGTTATCCATTATAAGAATAACCTTTCTGGCATCAGGATAGCGAATGTCCAGAAACTCTTTTATCTGCACTGCCCAGTCAATTTTTGTACGCTTTTCTGTAACAGATAAAAATCTTTTTTCGCCGAATGGTTCATAGAACATAAACAGATTACAGGTCCCGTTTCGTTCATATTCAAAATCATAACGGGCCACTCTTCCGGGCCCAGCAGGTATTTCAAAACGGGTTTCTGCTATTAGCTGTTTACTTGTCTCATCCATACATACCACAGGCATATCCTTGTCATAGCTCCTTTTATAAACAGTAAGCACATCTTCCATGGCACATACAAAGGAAGCATCAGCCTCGGGAGGTATGCACCACATCTCTTTTAACCAGGGCTTGATCTCGTTTTTTTTAAAGTCTTTCTAACTGTCTCATAAGATATGCTTTCTACATAACCAAGCTCAACCATTTTATCGGCCAGCAGTCGGAGCGACCAATCACTTCTGCCTTCAGGCGGCCTGCCGCAGGAAATGGCTATAAGATGAGCCTCTGCGTCACCGTCAATCTTTTTGCGGGAAACTTTTTGACTGTATTGCTGCCGGTTTAGCACTGAATCAAAACCTTCTTGGACAAGCTGCTTTCTAATCCTTTCAACTGTTTGGACCGTTACATCTAGAGCCTGGCTTATTTTTTCATCCGGCCACCCAGGCCCTTCTTTTGACTGGTCAGCTTTTAAGAGAATTCTTGCCCTTGTAAATAACTGTGCTGGTCTTTTCCCTGATGTTATAAATTGTTTCAGATCCTGCCGCTCCTGCTGTGACAAACGTACAATATATTTTTTCACGACTCTCCTCCTGACTTACATATTTTGTTTTAAAATATGTCATAAGTCAGGGATTAAGTCAAGTAATTATCCAATATATTTATGTTGACATGACACTAGGTATTTAGTTTCAAAGAAAATAAGCCAGGCTCTAGATGTAACGGTCCAAACAGTTGAAAGGATTAGAAAGCA
>JAMCVO010000617.1 GCA_023475715.1 Actinomycetota bacterium | reverse complement strand
AATATCCTTTTTCAAAGAATGAGGTTATTGGCAAAGAAAGATATAGGAGTCATATTTATTACTCATATTATTTCTGAAATACTGGAGATATGTGACTCTGTTACTATTCTTCGAAATGGTGAATTAATAACTGTTGAGGAGGTTAAAAATCTCGATCTAGAAAAGATTGTAAAACTGATTTTGGGGAGAAGCGCAGAAAAAAGTTCACATGAGAAACCATTACCATCAGAAAAAATAATTTTTTCTGTAAAGAATTTATCCAGTAGAGATAATGCTTTAAAAGATATAAATCTTGAACTGAAAAACGGCGAGATTTTAGGCATCTATGGATTAAGGGACCAGGGTCAGACCGTTCTTCTGGAGACAATTTTCGGAGCCAATAAAAAAAGAACTGGTGATTTAGCTTTGTAAATTAAAAAAGTGAATATTAAATCACCTGTTGATGCAATGCGAAGTGGTATTGTTTATTTACCTAATAAAGGAATAAAGACAGTTTATAGAAATAAAACTATAGTTGAAAATTTAATTATTGAAACTTCAAATTATTTAAATAAAAGCTTCTTTGTAAATCAAAAAAGTGAACAACAAATTACCCATAATGCAGTTAAAAAGTTTGGTATTAGGGGTTTTAATTCCATCAACGATGATATCAGTAGTTTAAGCGGCGGTAACATGCAAAAAGTATTAATTGCCAGGGTTATGAGTATGGATCCAAAAGTATTAATAGTTATGGAACCTACAGAAGGAATAGATATTGGTGCTAAAGAAGAAATAAAGCAACTAATCCTTCAAGCAGCAAGACAAGGTAAAGGTGTGATAATAGTAACTTCTGATATTGATGATATTATTGAGATCTGCCATAAGGTTTTAATTATTAGAGAAAATAAAATCAGGTGCGTGATGGAAGCTATCCAGGGAAAAAGAGCTTCGATTATGGAGGAAAGTCACGTTTAGCTTTAAATAACCTATAAATCGATACATTATTTTTCTCAAATTTTAAAGGAAGTCGAATATGAATTTATCTCGTAGTCTTTTAAATAATTTTAAAAAATTAAAAAATATTGTTTTATATTTTGGCATTGCAGCTGTCGTTATATTTTTTTCAATACTTGTACCAAATTATTTTTCAATATCAAATTTAAAGACTATATTAAGTACAATGGGAGTCATGAGTGTATTGGGGGTTGGCATTACCTTTGTTCTTACTTCTGGTGAAATTGATATTTCAATTGGTGCTCTTTTATCTGTTCCTCCAGTTATAATTGCTATTCTCTTAGAAGCAGGATTGCCATTGCTGGTAGGTTTAATTACAGGATTTGCAGCGGCATTATTAGCCGGATTTTTAAACGGCATAATAACCACGAAGTTAAAAATCCCAAGTTTTATAACTACAATTGGGGTAATGGGAATAGCAATGGGAGCGTCAAGGACTATTAGCGGCAGTACTGCTATTAAGGTTCAAAGCAAATTATTATTTAGTATTTTTAGTGGAGAGTTGATAGGGATACCTGTAATTGTAATATGGATGGTATTTTTAACTGCTGTAGGATATTTTCTGTTGCACAAAACCAGGTTTGGTAAAAATATCCATTGTGTTGGGGATAATAGAAAAGTTGCTTTTTTAAATGGTATCAATATAACAAAGACTGTAACTTTAACATTTTTAGTTTGCTCAATATATGTATTTTTTGCAGGGTTGTTGATGATAGGTTTGACAAGTTTTGCCTCTCCTGGAGTAGGCGAAGAGCTTGTTTTGCCAGTCATTGTCATATCACTCATTGGTGGAACATCTATTCAAGGTGGAAGAGGAAGCATTATCGGGACTTTCTTTGGTGCCTTTTTTATAGCAGTTATTAGAAGCGGGTTTTTTTCTATAAATATGAATCCTTGGTGGGGGGATATAACTCTAGGAATTATAATTATATTTGTTCTCTGCATTGATAGTTTAAAAGAAAATGGGAAAATGTATTAGTATTTGTTTTTGAAATTATTTAAGGTTTAAAATTTTTATTTTAAATGTAAGACTTTAATATAATGATTGTTTAAAAGGGTATAAATCATTGGATTTAAAATAGCTTAGGGGAAACATTTTGATGGAAAATTTAAAAGATAAGAATATAGTAAAAAATAGATGGTGGTTATCACATACAAATATACTTATCTTTATAACTATAACAATATTTATCTTATTTTCATTAATCGCAAAAGGCTTTTTTAGCGTTGTAAATTTTTTTATTATTCTGCGACAAATGTCAGTAATTGCAACGTTAGGTTTGGGACTTACTTTTGTTTTGACAGTTGGTGAAATAGACGTAACAGTGGGAACACTGCCGGCTTTGTCTGCTTGCACTTTTGCTGTGTTACTAAAAAATAATTTTTCTCTAACTTTTGCAATATTAATATCATTTTTAATTGCTGTTTTTTTTGGCTTAACAAATGGTTTGATTACGGTCTATACCAATCTACCTGGTATTATTGTTACTCTTGCAACCATAATGATAATAAGAGGTATTGCTTATATAGTTTCAGGTCAGACCAATGTTTTAGTACATAATAAAATGTTTACGAATATATTTGGTGGAGAAATATTTGGTTTTCCAGTTATAGCGATATGGGTCATATTCTTTGGAATAATAGGATTTATAATTTTACAAAAGGTCAAATTTGGTAGAAATCTATCTTATATAGGTGAAAATAAATTAGCATCATATTTTTCCGGGATTAGGATACATTTTACTATTCTCATTGCATTTTTAATATCTGCTATTTTTTCTTTCTTTGCAGCATTACTGCAAGTTGCACAATCAGGTATAGCATCACCTTACATGCTTCCAGGCAGTTTAATGGCTGCTGTTGCCGCAACTTTAATAGGCGGGACATCTTTATCTGGAGGAAAGGGAAATATCGTTGGAACAATTATAGGTGCTTTTTTCCTTGCGACGCTTTCTAATGGATTTTTAATATTCGGTGTTGTCCAATGGGTTTTATATTCAATCAATGGGATTGTGGTAATAGCTGCAATGTCATACAGTTACAGGACTGTAAACAAATTTTGAATACTAAATCATATAAATATAGATTATTTTTAAAAACCTATCAACAAAAAAGAAAAGGCTGGTAAAAGTGGATGATAAAAAAAACAATAAAAAAAATTTAGATGATTTTTTACATTTTAATCCACCAAAAAAACTTATAAAACCTGAGGTAATTAATCCTGATGAGATAGACTGGTTATTTCTAAAAAAGCCTAAAGGAGAAAAAAATCTTTTTGAAACCGGTGATACCTTATTTAAGATGATAGTATCAGCGGAAAAAATACAGGTGGGCATATGGAGAGCTCTACCAGGAGAGTATTTCTGGATGGATATACATCCAGATAGTGATGAAATTTGGTACATCTTAAAAGGGGAATGTACTCTTTGGTTACCAGAGACAAAGGAAATAAAAGTTGCTAAAGCTGGTGAGTTCTTTTATGTTCCAGCAGGAATCAAGAATCAATCAATAAATCGTTCTACTGAAGAATTGATTCTTATTTATGTTTTAGCACCAGGTCAATAATATAAACTTATTAACACATATGTTACTGGAGGAATATGCTATGGAGAATTTTATCTTTCAAAATCAGACAAAAATAATTTTTGGCAAGGGAACTGAAAGCAATGTTGGAGCAGAGATTAAACCTTTTGCAAAAAAAATATTATTGCATTACGGAGAGGGAAGTATAAAGAAATATGGTCTTTACGAGGCAGTTATAAAATCTCTTAAGCAAGAAAAAATCGAATATGTTGAATTGGGTGGTGTAAAACCTAACCCCGTGCTCGATCTTGTCCATAGGGGAATAGAAATTTGTCGTAAAGAAAATATTCAGTTTATATTAGCTGTGGGTGGTGGCAGTGTAATTGATTCTGCAAAAGCGATTGCAATGGGCGTGCCATATGAAGGAGAAGTATGGATTTTTTCAATAAACCATCTT
>JAMCVO010000436.1 GCA_023475715.1 Actinomycetota bacterium | reverse complement strand
TTCAGTTTTCAGCTTGAAAATTCTCATTTATTCAATCCGCGTGTTGCAATAATCCTTAATATAACAAACGATCATATTGACAGGCATAAGTCAATGGAAAACTACTCAAGATTAAAATTTAAAATATCAGGAAATCAAGCCAAAAATGATTATCTTATTGTTAATTGCGACGATAAACACATTGCTAAGTAAAAATTTAATCGCAGCAGATGATAATAAGAATTTTATCCTTCCTGAAGAGTACTCCGGATTGGCAGATAACAATAAAATAAAATTTTTCATAGGAAATACAAAAGATTTAGAAGAAGATCTTCTTTACAGGACAGATATCATTATTGTCAGCCCCGGAGTATCCATGGATCTGCCGTTAATAAAAAAAGCAATCAGGAAAAAGATTGAAATCTGGAGTGAACTTGAGCTCGCCTGGCATTTTATGGATGCAAAACAAAGAGAAAATACTATTGCAGTTACAGGAACAAACGGAAAAACTACAGTAACAGCACTAATCGGAAAAATATTGCAGGACTATGGACTGAAAACTGAAACCTGCGGAAATATTGGAAATCCGCTTCTTAATACTCTGCAAATAACAGGCTGTTTAAATAATAAAAAAGATGCCAGTGAAATAAAGAAAAATGAGGATGATACAATAAGGGTAATCGAAGTATCCAGTTTTCAGCTTGAAAATTCTCATTTATTCAATCCGCGTGTTGCAATAATCCTTAATATAACAAACGATCATATTGACAGGCATAAGTCAATGGAAAACTACTCAAGATTAAAATTTAAAATATCAGGAAATCAAGCCAAAAATGATTATCTTATTGTTAATTGCGACGATAAACACATTGCTAAATATCTGAATAATATAAATACTATGGTAAAAATTAAATCCAGACTGATCAGGGTTAGCCTGGATGATAGTAAGGGAACTGAAATATTTCATAAAAAAGAACAGATAATTTATGATTTTTTGGGTCTCTCGGGGAAAGTATCAATTAAAGGCACTAATTTAATTGGTCTTCATAACATATCCAATATAATGAGTGCTGTCGGGGCAGTTAAAATTTTTAATATCGATGATTTATCCATATCTGATTCAATTAGAAAATTCCTGCCATTGCCTCACAGGCTTGAATATTGCGGAGAAATAAATGAGATAAGATGTTTCAATGATTCCAAAGCAACCAATCCGGATGCAACCATAAAAGCTTTAGAGTATTTTAAAAAAGAGGTCACTCTGATATTGGGAGGACTGGACAAGGGAATGAATTTCAGAAGCCTGATTCCGATTTTAAATAAAAAGGTTCTTAATCTGATTTTGATAGGCTCATGCAAAGAGACATTATTTAATATCTTTTCGGAAGCCGCTCATGATTACAAAATATTCAAAGCCATAACATTAGATGAAGCAGTTGATAAGGCTTTTAAGATTACCGAAAAAGGAAATGTGTTTTTGCTATCACCTGCATGTGCAAGTATGGACATGTTTAAAGATTATAAAGAAAGAGGGGAACAATTTAAAAAACTTGTTCTTTCAATTAATAAATAATATTGCGCTCATTATGGAAAACCTTTCAAACAAACGGATCAATCTTGTAAAAGTAAATATCGAATATTACTTTATATTTATTATTACGGTACTGCTTCTTGTAATCGGAATGGTCATGGTATCAAGCGCATCGATGCCTTTTGGCGAAAATTATTTTAATGATGCTTTCTACTTTATAAGGAAACAGATAATCTGGAGCGTTATTTCTCTTGCTCTGCTTTTTATTTTTTCAAGAATCGATTACCACAAAATAGCCCGAATATCCAATTTTTTAATTTTGATTTCAATAGGTCTTCTGGCCATAGTATTAATTCCGGGCATAGGTATTGAAATCGGAGGTTCAAGACGGTGGATCAATTTCCCTTTTTTCAATCCACAGCCTTCCGAGTTTGTAAAACTTGCCGTAATAATTTATCTAAGTGATATTTTAAATAAGAAATACAGAGACATATATAAAATAAAAACAATATTGTTTCCAGCTTTTATTTTTCTTCTTACTGCAACATTTTTAATTTTTATGGAACCGGATTTCAGTGTCGGAGTTACTATGTGGGTAATAGTTTTTATATTGCTGTTCGTGGGTGAAGTAAGATTTAAACATATTATCGGGATAGGATTAACATGGATAATATTTTCAATTGGCTACTTATTTATTGAAAATTACAGAAGGGAAAGGATACTTGCTTTTTTAAATAAGGGAGGAGAAGCAGCAGGATCAAATTTTCAAATCAGCCAATCTTTAATTGCACTTGGTTCTGGCAGTCTTTTTGGAGTCGGTCTTGGAAACAGTCTGCAGAAGTATTCATATCTTCCTGAAGCAAATACGGATTTTATTTTTTCAATAATCGGGGAAGAATTCGGGCTCATCGGTACTGTTTTTGTGGTAGTATTGTTTATATTATTTGCTTTTTTCGGTATAAGGATTGCAATTAAAGCTAAAGATTATCTCGGGAGGATGATAGCAATAGGGATTACGAGCCTGGTTACCGTACAGGCAATACTCAATATTGCTGTTTCAGTCGGAGCAATACCGGTTACAGGAATGACGCTGCCTTTTATAAGTTTAGGCGGATCATCCCTTATGTCAATGATGATTGGGGTGGGAATATTGCTGAATATATCCAAATATAAAATCTATACTGCCAATGAGGAAAAATGGGAAGAAGAATCTTGATTTGCGGTGGAGGAACCGCCGGTCATATCTATCCTGCTGTCTCGGTAATTGAAGAAATTCAGGAAAATCATAAAGAAACTGTCATACTTTATGTAGGATCAAATAAGGGTATGGAAAAAACCATTATTACCGAAACAGGAACTGACTTTATAGCAATAAATGCAGCCGGATTAATCCAGAAAGGCAATTTTTTAAAAAAATTGATAAATTATTCAAAATTCATATCTGTATTGATTTCCGGTTTCTTTAAATCCATGAAAATGATCAATAATTTTAAGCCTGATATAATATTAGGAATGGGAGGTTATGTCTGTGGTCCGATACTCCTTGCCGCAGCTGTATTAAGAAAAAAATTTGCGATTCATGAACAAAATTATATTCCAGGAAGATTAAATAAGTTTTTTTCAAAATTCTGCAGTTATATTTTCATAAGTTTTAAAGAAACTGAAGATTATTTAAAAATACCTGATGCCAAAATAATATATTCCGGAAATCCGGTAAGAAAAATGATAAGGGAATTTTCACAAAAAAAGAAAAATTATGAGAAATATGGTCTTAAAAATGGAAAATTCACCGTAACCTTATTTGGAGGAAGTCTTGGAGCTGATAAAATTAATAATATTTCCATACAGCTTTTCGAAAATTTTAAAGAAGAAAGAGAAGATATACAGTTTTTATTGATATCAGGCAGGAGATTTTATGATAATTTAAAAAACAGTAATAAGGATCTTTTCATTGAAAATAATATATCCTTGAGAATATTTCCATATATTAACGAAATGGATGAAGTTTATAATTTAACTGATTTGATAATATCCAGATCTGGAGCAAACTCCGTCGCTGAAATTGCCTATTGTAATATTCCGGCAATATTAATACCTTACCCTCAAGCCATTAACAATCATCAGTACTTTAATGCGGGCTTTTTAGAAAAAAACAAAAAAGCAATAATTATCAACGATTCAGATCTGAACTGCAGGAATCTGATAAAAATAATTAATGATTTAGAAAAGGAAGATAAAAAACTTTATAATGAATTAAGAAATATGAAAATAGACACAGATTTTCATAATGGTCATAAAATTATTACGGAATATCTTATTGGGCAAAAAGGATAAATGTGGATAAGAGAGATTTAGGAAATTATAAGAGCTATTTTCTGGTTGGAATCGGCGGGGCAGGAATGAGTGCCATCGCACTGGTACTAAAGGGAATGGGATTTATTATCGGCGGTTCCGATATAAAAGA
>JAMCVO010000674.1 GCA_023475715.1 Actinomycetota bacterium | reverse complement strand
TCCCAGAGTTTGGAAGCATGGTTTTATCATGTCCCAGGACTTAAGGTAGTGATGCCGGCCACGTCTTACGATGTAAAGGGACTTTTAAAGACTGCAGTAAGAGACAATAATCCTGTTATTTTTATAGAGCATAAGATGATATACTTGAACGAGGGTCCTGTTCCGGAAGAGGAATATCTTATACCCTTTGGTGTTGCAGATATCAAGAGAGAAGGCAGTGATGTTACAATTTTTGCTTATTCAAATATGGTATTTAAATCCCTTGAAGCTGCTAAAGAGCTCGAAAAAGAAGGAATTAGCTGCGAAATTATTGATCCAAGGACTCTTGTGCCACTGGATGAAGAAGCATTGATTAAATCTGTTAAGAAGACTGGCCGTCTGGTTATAGTAAGTGAAGCCTGTCAAAGAGGAAGCATTGCTTCAGACATTTGTGCTAAGATAAGCCAGAAGGCTTTTGATTTTTTGGACGCTCCTGTGAAAATAGTTGCAGGTCTTAATACTCCAATTCCTTATAATTCAACACTGGAACAGGCTTGCATTCCGCATAAGGAAAATATAATAGCTACCGTAAAAGAAATATTATCATAAGAGAAGTATTGGCACAAAAGGAGGAAATCATGTCAACATATGAAAAGTCTGCCATGCAAAGACTGGCAGAATCTTCGGAAGATATCGAGCTTTGGTGGGATTCTTCCCCGTTAATTTTTGACTATTGGGTTGGAAAAATGGTCGAGAAGGCTCCTTCGGAAGAAAAGGAAACTTTAAAAAAGCAGTTAAAAATATTATTTGACAGCCAGTGTCCCGAAGACACATTGTTTAGTGGAGTTACCACAAACCCAAAATTGACAAAAAAAGTTCTTGAGCTGATTCCGGAAGTTGTAAATCCAATAATAGATAAAATGATCAAGGGAAATCCTGCAAAAAGCAACTATAAGATTGCCTGGAAGTTTTATAAAGCTCTTACTGAAAAAGGCACTCAGCTTTATATGCCGTTGTTTGAAAAATCTAAATTTAAGAAAGGATACGTAAGCGCACAGGTTGACCCCAGACTGATTACTGATATAAAGGAAATGCTGCTGCAGGCGCTGGAGCTTAAAAAAATTGCTCCGAATATAATGGTTAAATGCCCCGGTTCAAAGGAAGGAATTTATGTTATCCAGATTTTAACTTCACTTGGTGTTCCTACTAATGCAACACTTGTATTTAGTGTGCCCAATGCAATACAGGTTGCAAAGGCTGTAAAGAAGGGTTATGAAATCGGCAGCCAATGGGGAATAGATTATAGTCAGTGGCGATCTGTGATAACGATAATGATTGGAAGGTTTGAAGAAAGACCGCAGTTTGCAGAAAGCGCTAAATCTGCAGGCATAGAATTAACGGAAGAATTAAAAAGATGGGCCGGAATTGCAATAGCTAAAAAAGCCTGCCAGCTTCTAAATGATAAAAATAACGGCTATTCAAGCAAGCTGCTTCTTTGCTCTGCAAGACCAGGTCCTGGTCCTGAAAATGTTTATCATATCGAAAAAGTTTCAGGAGGTAATCTTGTCTATACTTTAAATCCTGAGATAATAGACGATTTTATGAGAATCTGCCAGAATAAGGATATTTATAATCAGATAAATGAACCTGTTCCCCCGGCAATTATGGATAAACTCCTGAAGATACCTTATTTTAAGGCAGGCTTTGATGAAGATGGGATAAAAATAGAAGATTTTATAAGCCAGCCTGCCTTCGTATATACTAAAGAAGAGTTTTCGGGTTCGATGAAAGAAATTGAGGAATATGTTATAGAAAGAAAAGCCAAATTGTCTTAATATATGATCTTAAGTTTTGAGTAATCTTTTTAGAAAAAGGCTTTCAGATGATAAAAAAAAGTTTTTTGGTTTTTGATTTTGGAGCAAGCAATGGCAGGGCAATAGTCTGTAATTATGATGGCAATAAAATTGAAATGGATGTTACCCACCGGTTTGACAATATTCCTGTCCTGGCTGCAGGGACTCTTTACTGGGATATACTAAGACTTTATACCGAACTAAAAAACGGAATTCAATTATCACTTTCAAGATATAAAAATGTTTTATCTTTAGGTGTTGATGCCTGGGGGGCCGATTTTGGAATACTGGATAAAAATGGAAAGCTGATGGCCAACCCTGCGCACTACAGGGATGAGCAAAGAGCTATAGATGCTGAAAGTCTGTTAAAAATAATTCCCGGAGAGCAGTTATTCAGTATGACAGGTTCGTCTATAACACCTATTTTTGATCTTTTCCAATTGTACTCTTTAAAATTACATGATGCACCTGAAATAAAAAATTCCAGGACTTTTTTAAGCATTTCAGATATATTCAATTATTTCCTCACCGGAAACACCTTTAATGAAATAACCAGATTTACAACAAGTATTTTATATGATCAAAAAGAAAACAGGCTGGCTGATGCTGTTTTTGATAAATTAAGTTTACCCAAAGATATTTTTCCACTGATAGTCAAACCTGGCGAAAAAATTGGAAAAATAACTGACAGCATTTGCAGGGAGCTTGATATTAGGCCTGTTGAAGTAATTACCCCTGCAACACATGATACCGCATCAGCTGTTGCAGGTATTCCTGTAACAGATAAAAATTCAAACTGGACTTTTTTAAGCATGGGTACCTGGTGCTGTTTGGGTAAGGAAACGGAAAAACCGTTAATAAGCAATACTATATTTAAAAAAGGGTGGTCAAATGAAGCAGGGGTTGAAGGTAAAAACTTATTCGTTAAAAATTATAATGGCCTCTGGGTGATACAGCAATGCAGGGAAAGATGGATTAAAGAAAAATGTGAAGATATAAGCTGGAAAGATATAGATAGACTGTATCCTGCTGCAAAACCTTTCAAGGCGTTTATTGATATGGACGACCCCGCCTTTGGCCAGCACCAGTTGGACATGCCCGGAGTTGTCATGGAGTATTGCAGGAAGACAGGACAGGAAGTTCCATTAGGCATCGGTGAAATATCAAGATGCATTTATGAAAGCATTGTCTTAAAGTTCAGGCATTATATATTAATGCTTGAAAAACTTACGGGTAAGAAAATAGAATTGTTGCATATTGTAGGCGGAGGAACAAAAAATAAATTAATATGCAAATGGATGGCAGATGCTACAGGCAAATCTTTAAAGGCAGGTCCTACGGAAACAACATCAATGGGTAATTTAATTATGCAGCTTAAAGCTGCAGGTGAGATCAGCAGCCTTGGCGAAGGCAGACAGATATCTCAAAATTCTTCGGAAGTTGATTATTTTACACCGGAAGACGGTCCATCATGGGATACAGCTTATGAAAGATATTTAAAAATAAAATAGAGATTTTCTACTTTTCATTCTAGATATCCAGGGCAAGTTTTCCGGCTATTGCATAGTTTTCCTTTTTCATATCATGAAAAATTATTTCTACTGATTCTTCTTTCACTTTGGTAACTTCTTTGATTGCATCAGTTATCTTCTTTGCCATTTCTCTTTTTTGCTCAACTGTTCTACCTTCAATCAGTTCTATTGTAACTATCGGCATTTCAATTCCCTTCCAATTTTAATTTTTTAAAAAAAGATTTATTTAATTTAACAGTTAACTGATATTTTTGGAATAGGATAACGATTAAAAAACCAAATTAATTTATTGATAATTGGTGTTAAAATAAAATTAGTTTAGAAAAAAACCTGATAATATTTATATTATTTATATTTTAGCATTTTAATTGGTATAATAATTTAGTAAAATAATCATAAGTAAAAATTCTTTATTAAAATAATAATATTTGTAAATAAATGTTACTTATAGGGAGTTAAACTTGAGTAAAGATATTATAACTGAAGAAATCCTGGAAAAAGTTCTAAAAGAAGGACAAAAATTATTAGTTATAACCAGAAATACCATACTTACCCCACTTGCAAAAGATCTTATCAAAAAAGAAGGTATTAAATTAGATTATCAGGATGATGTTGTTTCCGTAGGACC
>JAMCVO010000441.1 GCA_023475715.1 Actinomycetota bacterium | reverse complement strand
AAGAATGTATCGCTGGAGGGTGTAGATTTATCTTCTTTTCCAGCTAAAAATATTGGGGCGAAGGACATAGTGGTTTTGGTGCCGGGATCAGCAACGCAATTATTGATTTCATTCACGTTAAAGTCAAAATTCTTTAAAATTGCGTTTACGTATTCTGGCTGGTAAATCTCTACCTTATCTACCGTAAATAAATAATCATTGAATGCCCAAAACCTGTCCCCGTATTCTTTATACACGCAATAGCCCACCTCTGACAAGAAATTAGTATTCTCTTTTGCTGGATAATGAGCAAAAATGTAGTTGACTTTCTTCTCTTTGATCAATTTTTGTATGTCGGGATATGCTTTTCTTGTATAATCGCATTCATAACAGCCAATCAAAACCACTATGTCCTTCGCCCCAATATTTTTAGCTGGAAAAGAAGATAAATCTACACCCTCCAGCGATACATTCTTCTCTGATTTTTCCTCTGTCCCACATGTCTGATTTATATCAGTAATTTTATTGTTTTCTCCTTTGGGATCAAAAGCACAGAATCCTGTTTGATTCAATCCGTTGCAACTTCCATAAAGATAATAGTTATATCCGCCTTTTACAACCCAAAAAGTGCTTACAATCATTAGGATGAGGAATGCCCAGGAGAAAACCTCAAAATATTTGTTAAAAATACGGGCGGCAAAAACAGACCTATTTAATAATCTGGCGACTAACTGGCCTTTAATGAGGCAGGGCTTCAGGATTATGCAGGGACGGAACGTTACTCTTCTAAATACACAATCCAGCGCTTCTTTTGCTAAAGCCCTATGGGTAGCGCTGAATATACCAAGAATGGAAAATACAATTAAGGCTATAATACATATCATATAATTTTCATAATTTTATTTAGACTGCTAATGAATATTTCGGCATCCTGCATTGTATTGTAAAAATATAAAGAAACTCTTGCCGAGTTTATTATTTTCTTTTCCTCAAACCACGAATGAACGCAGTGTCGTCCGGAACGAATCATTATTCCCGACATAGAATCCAGCATGACTGCGACCTGATTCATATTCATTCCCTCAACATAAAAGGAAATAATTCCAGACCTTAACGAGGCATCTTTTGGCCCGATGATTTTTATTTTAGGAATTTTGTGCAGTTCGTCAGTTATATATTTATTTAGCTTAAATTCATGCTCTTCAATATTGTCAAAACCGATTGATTGCAGATATTCTGCAGCTTTTCCCAAGCCAATTATCCCTGCATAATCCTGAAGCCCTGCCTCAAACTTTTCTGGAGGCAGAAGCATTTTATGCTCATTATATGTTGAATACTCTACCGTATCTCCTCCAACCAAGAAAGGGCTTAGTTTTTCCAATAAATAATATTTTCCGTAAAGAACTCCTGTCCCAGTCGGCCCGAGCATTTTATGGCCAGAGAAGGCAAGAAAATCAACATCTAAATCCCTAACGTCTATCCCTTTATGGGGAACACTTTGCGCAGCGTCCAACAAAACCAACGCTCCGTTTTTATGGGCGATTTCTATTATCTTTTTGGCTGGAATTGTAACACCATCAAGATTGGAGGTATGCACCATTGAAACAAGCTTCACTCCACTGATCTTTCTATTGAAATCTTCCATATCAAACGTCCCATCCTCTTTTGATTTTACAATCTCGTGCCTTATTCCTTTTCTCTGGCAAAGCACCTGCCAGGGAACCAAATTAGAATTATGTTCTTTATCGGTTGTCAGCACCAAGTCGCCCTCTTTTAAGTCCAGTGAATTGGCCACGAGGTTTATAGATTCTGTCGTATTCCTCGTAAAGATTATTTCTTTATCGCTTTTTGCATTTATAAATTTTGCAACAATGCGCCTTGCCTCTTTTATCTTATTGGTCGCCAACTCTCCTAATCTATGAGAGCTTCTGCCAGCGCAGGCAGGATAGTTAAAGTAATATTCGTTCATTGCTTCAACTACCTGCCTGGGCTTCAAACTCATACAGGCGCTATCAAAATACACAACAGGCTTGTCGCTCTGCCGAAGAATAGGAAAATCTTTTCTTATTTTTTCTTCATCTATCATAATTATTACTATTGCGCTGCGTGGCAGCCAGAACCGCTATTTGCGGACGGAGCAGTACTTCCCGTTGAACCAGCAGCAGAATAAGTAGCCGAGAAGCTGGTTGCCGCATCTGTTGTATTAAGTTTTTGCGAACAGAAAGACGGTTGAGAATTAAAAGCTGCACAAACCATTGATTTTATGGCTTCCGAATTTCTTCCTCCAAAATCAAATTCTGAAGTATTAGATTCATTCAAAACCAATGTTGGAGATCCTGTGACGTTATACTTATTTTGTCCATCAAAATCTTTCTTTGCATAAGCTACACCCCTATTAGGATCTGACATACAGGCATTTAGTTTTGCAGAATCAACACCGGTTGATTTTTCGCACGAAACCTCCGTCCCTGATGCTTTCATCTGGCACGAAGCATACTCCCAGTATTTATTCGCCTGCTCCTCTCTAATGCAAATTTGCCTCAAATTTTCCTTTGCTTCAGCCTCTCCGTGCATAGCGGTTATATTCTTGCCATCGCCCGTAACAGACCCCATATACATCACTTTCATATATTTAGCCATATCAGGAATGCTTTTTACAACATCTGCCATTATCCTTTGCATTTGCAATCCAAATGGGCACCGGGAAACGATATATGCCTCAAATAAAGGGCTGTCTGCTTTCTTCACTTCGCTTGGAGTTTTCTTGGCAGTGTCACCGGCGCCTGCAGTCTGCTTATTATCTTTTTTCTCACCCATATTGAATACCTGCGGAAATAATAATTTTCCGTCCTTTGTTGCATATGAGTCAAATTCATTGCTTCCCATTTTAACCTTGAATTTTATCAATCCCGATTCTTCTACCGCTTCTCCTGCCAATGTCGCAGTCGTTTGGCTAAGCCCATTGTTGTTTATATAATCAACTGATTTCTGCGCTATTTCTTTAGCAGACGTTCCGCCGATAAGAGCGCTTATATTCGGCTTGCCAAAAATAAGTGCGGCCACAGCAATGACCCCGACAATAGCGACTATGCTTATTATTTTATTTTTATCTAATTTTTTAAGTATGTTCATTTTCTTAAATTTTAATTTATAATAAAAAACCGCTTAAGCTGTAAAACAAAAACGGTTTGTTTAAATTAAAAAATCTTAGGATTTACGATGCCATTAGAGATTGCTTCAATTAAATAATTATTGCTTTTAAGCGGATTTAATAAGCTTTGCCAAGTATAAAATTTCACAAAAAATCTCTCATTGCTTTCTATGTCTTTCTTAATGACAAAAGCAAAAGCTATTAAAACAGCGACAATAAAAAATATCTGCAACTTAACAATAGCAGTGAATAACTGCGATTTTTCATTTAGATGCTGGCCTATTGTTTCATTGAAACAGGCTCCATCACTGCAAACATTTGGCCTAAAGGTACACCCATCCGGTATGCACATATTTAAAAAGCTTGGCAGGATTAGTATAGCCAGGAAAGATAGCACTATTAAAAATGATAATACACACTTTATATGTTTCATTCTTCTATATCATTTATAACAAAAAACCGCCTAAATTGAAAGGCGATTTATCTCAGCCTTTTTCTTAGGGCAAGCTCCAAATCTTCATTATTGACTTGCGTGTATTGGAAAGATGACGATAGCTGAGCGTGGCCCAAAGCTTCTGATATCAGGGAGTTATTAAATCCTCTTTTTGCCATGTCTGTGCCAAAGTGATGCCTCAACGAATGCGCATTCACGTATGGCAATCCAGCTTTATTTGAATATTTGCGAAATATTTCTCCAGCTGCACACATCGCCAACCTATTGCCGGCGATGCCCCGGCCACCCTTTAGACCAATGAATAATGCGTCCGGTTGTGGCAAAGTTCTTTCCTTTGCAATCTCTGCCCGCTTCTTCATCCACTTTTTCATTGAAACTGCTGATTCACTTCCATAAGGAATTTT
>JAMCVO010000610.1 GCA_023475715.1 Actinomycetota bacterium | reverse complement strand
GAATTAGCTGAACAGATTAATGCATACTCTAGTAAAGGCCAGATAATATCTCTTGATGAGTTTGTTAAATCCAGTGGAATAAATTTAAATGAGAGATATGGTTCAGCAAAAGAGGTATATTCAACTGGTGGTAAACTTTATGCAATGCCGGATCGTGGTGGAGCAATGATAGTTTATTACAACAAAGATTTATTTGATAAAGCAAGTGTTTCCTATCCTACGAAGGATTGGACATGGGATGATTTATTAAACGCAGCTAAGAAGCTCACTATAAAAGAAGGTAATGAAGTAAAGCAATGGGGTTTTGCAGCCGGATCCTGGTGGCCCTGGTGGATGAGTTTTATGTATCAGAACGGTGGAAGAGTTCTTGATGAAAATAATAAACCTGTTGTAAATACCCCAGAGAATGTAGAAGCTTTACAGTTTTACAACGATCTGGTCTGGAAATATCATGTAGCACCTTCACCTGTAGATTTTGCTGATATGGGTAATCCGGGACCTGATCAGTTATTTGCTCAGGGTAAAGTTGCCTTTGAGATAACAGGATTCTGGAATATAGCGTCACTTAATAAAGTGCCAGAGTTGAACTGGGATATTGCTCCAGTATGGCATAATAAAGAAAGAGCCACGCCAATTTTCGGCAGCGGACTTGCTATATCAAAGGACTGTAAGAATTCTGAAGCAGCATTTAAAGTAATTGAATTTTTAACAAGTGAAGAAGGACAATTACCAATAGTAGAAATGTCCGAGGATGCTCCTGCGAATTTATCAGTATTAAAAAGCGATGTATTTCTTAAAGCATCATGGTCAGATAAAAAAATAAATATGAATACATTTGCAGATTCAGCAGACGCTATATTTGTCCCACCCCTTGTTCCGGAATGGAACGAGATTCTTAAAATATTTGATGACAATTTAGCAGGCGTGTTTATGAATGAAAAAAGTGTTGAAGATGCATTGAAGCAAATTCAGGCTGAGTTAGAAGATTTATTAGGAAAATAGAATAAATCAAAATAAAATAAATCATAAGAAAAGGGGGAGGGATAAACTTCTCCTCTCCCTTATCTATTTCCTCATTTCTTTTAATTATTTATATTTTATATTGATTTTTCATAAGAAAGAATTAAATAAAACTTGGGAATAAAGATATAATTGTTATTAAGAAAAAAGGAAATAAATAGAAGGGCTGAGATGGCACGCAGAAATGAAGAGAAATGGTTTTATGTTTTCATATTTCCCTGGCTGCTTGGGTTTCTGATTTTTACTCTCGGTCCTATCCTGGCATCCATTTATTTCAGTCTAACAGATTGGGATTTGTTTTCGTTGCCTAAATTTATAGGTTTTGCTAATTATATAAAATTGGTTACTGAAGATAAGATCTTCTGGAAAACTGTTTACAATACTTTCTATTATGCAATAATAGCTATCCCGATGAATATAGCTATTTCATTGGCATTAGCATACTTACTTTATCATAACATGAGAGGAATGAGATTTTACAGGACCATTTTTTATCTGCCAGCAATAGTACCTACTGTAGCCAGTTCAATGCTATTTATATGGTTACTTGCACCTAATACAGGACTTATAAATAGATTTTTAGCATTATTTGGAATAAAAGGTCCTGCATGGTTATTAGATCCACAATGGGTAAAAATGTCTTTTGTATTTATGGAAATATGGGCTGTTGGATTCAGCATGGTTTTAATCCTTTCAGCAATGAAAGGAGTGCCTTTGGAAATATACGAGGCTGCATCTCTTGACGGAGCCAATAGGGCGCGGCAGTTTTTTAATATTACCATACCAATGATAACACCAGTCATATTTTTTAATCTGGTAATGGGGATTATAAGATGTTTACAGGTATTCTCACAGGTATACATTATGACAAAAGGTGGACCTAACAATGCAAGTAATATGATCGTACCTTACCTATTTGATAATGCATTCAAATTTTATCGTATGGGATATGCATCCAGTATCGCCTGGATATTATTTGTCATAATTATATTAATTACTTTACTTATTCTCAGAAGTTCATCAGTATGGGTATTTTATGAGAGTGAAGTGAAGAGGTGATGTTTGGCAGATTGAATAAAGTTGAAAAAATCACATCGTATATTCTCTTAACTATTGTAGGGATAATATTAAGTGCGCCGTTTATATATATGATATCAATATCATTGGCAAGTCAGGCTTCAACTTCTAAAATGACTTTTAGTTTTATACCTCATGAGTTTGACTGGGGGAATTATATTAAGGTTTTTACAAATAAACAGATAACCAGATGGTTTTTTAACAGCATTATATTAGTGATATTTTCAATTATCGGACAGGTTTTTGCCAGTTCTTTTGTTGCTTATGGTTTTGCAAGGTTAAGAGCAAGAGGTAAAAGCATAATATTTATGATACTGCTCAGTACCATGATGATACCACCACAGGTTACAATGATTCCCCAATTTGTAATCTTTGAAAAATTAGGATGGATTAATACCTTGCTGCCTATAATAGTTCCAAACTTTTGTGGTGGAGCTTTTAATATTTTTCTTACAAGACAGTTTATAGTAAGCATCCCTTTTTCATTAGATGAGGCTGCGAAGATAGATGGCCTGGGATTTTTCGGAATATACTGGAAAATAATCTTACCACTTATTAAACCTACTTTATTTATGGTTGCCATACTTACATTCAATTATAATTGGGGAGCATTTATGGAACCGCTTATCTACATAAATGATATAAAGAGGATGCCTCTAGCACTTGGTGTTCAAGTATTAAGTGCCACGCGTAGTGCTGGAGCAGCTCCTGAATGGAATATAGTTATGGCTGCTTCGATGCTACTGACACTGCCTATGGTATTTGTTTTCTTTTTAGGTCAAAAATATATTTTTGAAATGAATATAATTGCGGGAAGCAGTGCAAATAAATAATTTATTATAATTTGAATTAAGTGATATGTTTAAGAAATTGTCTTGCATATTTTATGGAGGAGATTACAACCCTGATCAGTGGGATGAAGACATATGGAAAGAAGACATCAGACTAATGAAGGTTTTTGGGATAAATGCGGTGACTTTACCAGTTTTTTCGTGGGCTAAACTGCAGCCTTCCGAAGATACTTTTGATTTTGCCTGGCTGGATAAAGTGTTAGACTTGTTGTGTAAAAACGATATATTTATTATTATGGCAACTCCAACAGCAGCAGTCCCAGCCTGGATGTCAAAAAAATATCCTGAAATGTTAATCACAGATATAGAGGGACGTAAGCATAAGCATGGGGGTCGTGCTAATTTTTGTCCAAATAGTCTGGACTACAGAAGGTTATCAAGATTAATAGCGGAAAATATGGCAGAAAGGTATAAAAACCATCCAGGGCTTATTTTGTGGCATGTAAATAATGAGTATGGAACTTATTGCTATTGCGATAACTGTGCTGACGCATTTAGAACATGGCTAAAAAAAGGCTATAGGAGTCTTAATGAATTAAACAGATGCTGGTATACAAATTTTTGGGGGCATACATATTATAACTGGGAAGAAATAGAAGTGCCGTCACACCTGACTGAATTGCTGGCAAATCGATTAGGGGACAGAGACGGAACCAACTTTCAAGGTATAGCGATAGATTATAATAGATTTATGTCTGATAGCCTGTTGGATTGTTATCTTAATGAAGCTGATGTTATTAAAAAGCATTCTCCAGGTATTCCTATAACTACTAATTTCGTTGGGACTTTCAAGCCGCTAAATTACTTTAAGTGGGCAGAGCATATGGATATTATATCCTGGGACAACTATCCAACCAATAAGGATCCTGTAAGTAATATTGCAATGCGCCACGACCTAATGAGAGGATTAAAAGATGGACAGCCATTTATTCTTATGGAGCAAACACCGAATCAGCAGAACTGGCAGCCATACAATGCATTGAAGCGCCCTGGAATAATGAGATTATTAAGTTACCAGACTATAGCACATGGTGGAGATGCTGTATT
>JAMCVO010000140.1 GCA_023475715.1 Actinomycetota bacterium | reverse complement strand
TTTATAATTGTAAAATTATGGTTAAGGGTTTTTCCAAAACCCAATCCGGGATCAATTATAATTTTTTCAGGTTTTACGCCTGCTTCAATTGCCAGGACCGACTGATTTCTGAAAAAATCATAAATTTCTTCTATAACATCGTCATATGCCGGATTTTCCTGCATGTTTTGCGGAGTCCCTTTCATGTGCATCAATACAAGAGATGAACCTGAATCTGCCGTAATCTTTTTCATTTTATCATCAAGAATCAGTCCGCTTATATCATTTATTATATCGGCTCCCGATTCAATTGCTTTTTCTGCCACGCTGCTTTCTGTAGGTATCTATTGAAATCAATACATCATGCTTTTTTTTAATATAGCTTATTGCAGGGATTGTTCTTTCAAGCTCATCTTTAATACTTATGGGGCTGGCTCCCGGTCTTGTTGACACCCCCCCGATATCGATTATATCTGCTCCCTGTCCGACAATCTCATCAGCTTTGCTGAGCGCATTTTTAATATCATAATACTTGCCGCCGTCAAAAAAAGAATCAGGAGTTACGTTCAATATACCCATAATTACTACCTTGTTTTTAAGGTCGAATTCCTTTTGTCCGATCTTTAATATGTTCTGATTTTCATTTATTTCAAGGTTATCTAAAAATTCACCAAGCTCAACTGATAGGGATTTCAAACCAAAAGGCTGTATGGCAATTTTATTTATGAGGCTTCTTATATTTTTTTTAGTTCCAAAAATTATGACATCGGATCTCTGCGCCGAAGAATATAATATTTCTCTCGAGGTTGCAACATCGCCATCCCGGGCTAACATTTCCTGTTTTAATATGTTTGCTGCCCTGTTATCAACATCACTTACCTTGATGGCAATACCGGAAAATTTATCGGCCATTATTTTTGCACCTGGCCGGGACACACTGATTTTTATAAATGAATCAAAAGCATCTGTTTTGTCTTTTATAAATAACTGCCTGATTTTATAATTCATATTGCATGTTTTATCTGTTATCCTTGATCAATGCAAATGCTTCGGCCCTTGAGGCAGGATTTCTTCTGAATACACCTCTGACCGCGGAAGTTATCGTGACTGTTTTTGGTTTTTTTACTCCCCTCATGCTCATGCAAAGATGTTCTGCTTCCACAATTACAAGCACTGCTCTTGCTTCTAATTTCATCTCGAGTGTATCCGCTACAATGGTTGTTAGTCTTTCCTGAACCTGAGGTCTTTTTGCAACCAGATCAAATAATCTTGTAATCTTGGATAAACCGGCTATTTCGCCTTTCAAATTCGGAATATATGCAACATGAGCTTTGCCAATAAACGGAATCAGGTGATGTTCACAGACAGAATAAAAGGGTATATCTTTAATAACAATTATCTCATCATGATTTTCGTCAAACATCGATTTTATGACAGAAGAAGGATCCTGATTTATACCTGAAAATATCTCTTCATACATATCGGCAACTCTTCTAGGAGTATCTTTGAGGCCTTCCCGGTCAAGATCTTCGCCGATACCTTTTAAAATTAATCTGACGCCTTCTTCAATTAATTTTTTATCCATCTCTGAAATTCTGTTTCTGTTAATTTAAAGTCAATTATAAAATTATTTAGACTTATTTGAGCTTAAAAAATATCTTTTCTTAAGTAAATTATTTTTTTTGTTCCTTAACACCCGGGCCGGGTTCCAAAAATTATGACATCGGATCTGCTGCAGAAACCTTGGAAGACTTTCTGGGTTTTTTGGTCTTGTTTTTTTCAATTTCATTTTCGACAGACTTAAAACCTTCAGATTTAACTATATTTAATTTGCCAAGTATCTCAATAACCTCATCTTTATTCAAAGTTTCTTTTTCAATCAGCTTTTCAGAAAGCTCCTTAAGGATTGCATTATTCTCAATTAAAAGCTGTTTGGCTTCATTAAAGCTGTTTTCAATAATAAGATGTACTTCATCGTCTATGACTGAAGCAACTTTATCACTATAATGAGGTCTTGAAATTATCTGGTTGCCTAAAAATACCTCATCAGCTTCTCCTTTAAAGGCAACAGGGCCTAATTTGTCGCTCATTCCAAAATCAGTAACCATCTGTCTTGCAAGCTTTGTTGCCCTGTCAATATCGTTTTCAGCACCGCTTGTAATATCATTGAATACAAGCTCTTCCGCAACTCTGCCGCCAAGAAGCATTTTTATATTATCAAGCAGCTCAGTTCTGGATTTAAGAAATCTGTCTTCCTCAGGCAGTGTTATTGTATAACCAAGAGCTCTTCCTCTTGAAATAATGGAAATCTTATATACAGGGTCGGTATTTGGCAAAATATATGCAAGCAGTGAATGTCCGGCTTCATGATAAGCAATAATATTCTTTTCCTTTTCAGAAATGACCCTGGTTTTCTTTTCAGGTCCTGCAATTACTCTTTCAATTGCCTGCTCTATTTCAAACATGCTTATTTTTTTCTTATTATGTCTTGCTGATAAAAGCGAAGCTTCATTAAACAAATTTGCAAGATCAGCACCTGTAAATCCTGGAGTCTGTTTTGCAATTGTCTTAAACACCACATCTTTATCTAATGGTTTACCTCTGCCATGAACTTCAAGAATCTTTTCTCTTCCAAGCAAATCAGGCCTGTCTACCATGATTTGTCTGTCAAATCTGCCTGGTCTTAATAAAGCAGGGTCCAATATATCAGGCCTGTTGGTTGCAGCAATTAAGATTACTGTGCTGTCAGCATCAAACCCATCCATTTCTACCAGCAACTGGTTTAAAGTCTGTTCACGTTCATCATGTCCCCCGCCAAGTCCTGCACCTCTGTGCCTGCCGACTGCATCAATTTCATCCATGAATATAATGGAAGGCTGGGTAGCCTTTGCCTGTGCAAACAGATCTCTTACTCTGGAAGCACCTACACCAACAAACATTTCAACAAATTCCGAACCGGAAATACTGTAAAATGGAACACCAGCTTCTCCTGCAACTGCCCTTGCAAGCAGCGTTTTACCGGTACCCGGAGGACCGTAAAGCAATACACCCTTGGGTATCTTGGCACCCATTGCTTTAAATTTTCCGGGATTTTCAAGAAACTCTTCAATTTCTTTTAATTCTTCCACAGCTTCGTCTACTCCGGCAACATCCTTAAAAGTAACCTTATTTTTCCCTTTGCCTGCTACTCTGGCTTTGCTTTTCCCGAACTGCATGACTTTTGAACCTCCGCCCTGCATCTGGTTAAACAAGAAGAAAACCAGGCCAAACATTATCAGAAAAGGAAGTGCGCTTACCAAAAGCTGGATCCATATTGACTGCTTCTGGTTATCAACCTTAAAAGGAATATTCTTATCAATCAGATACTTTGAAATATCATAATCTGCCAGAAAGGAAACCTTAAATTTCGAATTATCCTTCAGCTGGCCTTCTATCGTTTTGTCATCACCCTTTACTACAAGCGGTGTACCGATATCAATGTTCCCTTTGTCAACTTCGGTCATAAACTCAGTTAAGGTTAAATCCTTAACCTGTGGTGATAAAAACAACGGATTCCTGAAAATAAAGAACATCACCACTATAAGCAATATTAAAAGCAGTATATTTTTTAAATTTCTTTTCAAATCAAATCAACTCCTGTTTGTTAAAATTCATTTTCCCCTGTGATTAGCTTAAAACTCCTTCAGATATCTTTAAAATTTCTAAGGATATCAATAAAGAATTCCCCCCGATGTTAAAGCTAAATGGATATAATATAATATTTAAATTGTATTTTCAATATATCCTATATACGGCAAATTTCTATAATTTTCAGAATAGTCAAGTCCATATCCGACCACAAATTTATTTGGTATGTCAAAACCCTTATATTTAATTTTATTTTTAAATTTACCGGGAACGTCTTTATCCAGCAAAGCACAAATTTCAATACTTTTAGGATTTCTTCCTTCGATATTCTTAACAAGGTAATTAAGTGTCCTTCCTGAGTCTATTATATCTTCAATTATCAATACATCT
>JAMCVO010000349.1 GCA_023475715.1 Actinomycetota bacterium | reverse complement strand
AATATAATAGTTTAGATGAAAAAACAAAAGCAAATATAGATGCTGCATTAGGTGCAGGTCAATTTGCTTTAGATGTGGGTACTCTTGGAATTGGTAAAAAGGCCGGAGAAATTGCAATAGAACAAGGATTAAAATCTGGAACAAAGGCGATAGAAACTGGAACGAAAGTTGCAGAAGACATCATTGATTCTACTGGAAAGATAACAAAAAATATTACAAAATTTGGTGGGAAAACTGATATTAATAAAGCTATTGAATCTATAACTCCAAATGTAAAACAATTATCTCCATCAGAAAAACAAATATTACTTGATGAACAAAAACTTATACCTGAAACAAAATTAAGTCCAGCTAAGGTTTTATTAAATGCTGAAGATGAAGCAATGGCATTAAAATATAAAGATTTATTACAAAATAATAAATCAATAGAAAATTCATATAATTTATCTAATAGAATTATAGAAACAAGCAAAGGAATTGAACAATATCTTATAGATACTAAACTTGTTTATCCTCAATCAAAATTAAAAACACAGATACTTAATTCAGTAAAATCAATATCAAAACCAATATCTATATCTGATAGTTCTTGGAATAAAGCCACAACACAATTAGTAGATGATTTTTTAAATAGTATTCCAAAAGGTAAAACAATTAAGGGTATGCCACAATTAGTTGATTTATATAACGCAAGAAAGAAATTTGATATAAATATAGAAAATGCACTTAATGCTTTTGAAGGGACACCTACTGCAAAAAAACAATTAGCTAAATCAATAAGAAATACTACTCAACAATTTATAACAGATCAATTAGGAGAAAATACTTATAAGCAGGCGATGAAAGATATTTGGGAAATGTATAATTTAAAAGAGATAGTCGATAATAAAGCTATTAAGGAAATGGGTTATACTGAAATACAAAACTGGATGAAATCAAATCCAGTACAAGCAAAAATAATCCGAACTACTGGCGGAATATTAAAACTAGGAACTGCTTTTGGAATAGTACAATAATCTATTCCTTACCAAAATAGGCAGAATAAATTATTACTATTATTATAAGTATAATTATTCCTATCATATACTTAATTCTAACATAATATATCCTAATGTCAATACCAAAAGATAAAATCGATAAAGCAATTTTAGATGGTAAAATCATAGACAAAACAACTGCTTCTGTTTTTGTTATGAATGAAGAATTAAAACAAGAAATTGATAATAAAATTTCTGATATTAAAGGTAAAATTGACGAAGCCGTAAAACATATTAAAGAAAGTGAAATTAATCTTCCTAAAGTTTTAGAAAGTATAAAAGGAAATAAGGGAGATAAAGGAGAACCAGGTGATAAGGGTGATAAAGGAGAACCAGGATTAAAAGGTGAAAAAGGAGATAAGGGAGAACCAGGATTAAAAGGTGAAAAAGGAAATGTAGGTGAACAAGGAATTAAAGGAGAATCAGGACAAGATGGTTTGAATGGATTTAATGGAAAAGATGGTTCACCAGATACAAGATTACAAATAGTTGAAAAAATAAATACAGGTAAAATTAAAGATTTAAAAATTAATATAGAACAAATAGATGGTTTAAATAAATTAGTTACAACGGATAATTTAAACCAAGCAATTAGTATTTTAGATCAAAGAACACAATTTTTAATAAATAAACAAACAGGTTCGGGAAGTGGAGATTTAACTAAAGCCTCAGTTGTTTTAGCCTCAATATATGCTCCTGAAATTCCATCAGGATATTTAACCACAATCTCTGCTTCTTCAACTTATGTTCCCTACACAGGAGCAACTACAGGAGTTGATTTAAACGCCCAGCACTTAATAAATATAAACCATTTAGGAGTAGGCACTGGAACAACTGAACCAGATATAGTTGCAAGATTTATAGGAGATAACGGAACTTTCTCTCGTTTTTCTATGCGAGGATATTCTGATAATTCTGGGAGTTCAGCAATCAGAGTATCTAAATTTAGAGGTACTATTGCTTTGCCAGCAGTTCCTCAGTCAGGCGATAGTTTAGGTATGTTCCAATTTGCAGGATATTCAGGATTAACTGCTGATGGAATTTCAGGAGCATATATTGAGGCTAAAACAACTGAGGTTTGGACAACAACAAAAAACGGAACAAGTCTATATTTCTATGTTACTGCTACGGGAACAGCAGGGCCAGCTCTTGCTCTGACTATAAACCAAGATAAAACCGCAGCATTTACCAGTTCAGTAACAGGAACTCAATTGATTTCTAATATAGCTACAGGCACAGCCCCGTTGGTTGTAACCTCAACCACTCCAGTTGCTAATCTCTCAATAGGAGGAAGTGCTGCAACTCTGGCAACTCCTAGAGCTATTTATGGGAATAATTTTAATGGGTCTGCTGATTTAACTCAGGTAATTGCCTCAACTTATGGAGGCACTGGAAACGGATTTACAAAATTTTCTGGCCCTGCAACCGCTGAAAAAACATTTACATTGCCTAATGCTTCAGATACTATTGGTTGCTTAGGAACAGCAGGATTATGGACAGCTAATCAAACTTTTGCACAAGCAGCACTGCTTATTAATAATCCCGCAGCTACTTTTGCTTATACGTTTCAATCGGCAGCTATCGCAGCAGCAAGAACAATTACATTACCGTTGCTTACTGGGAATGATGTTATGGTTACAGCTGACTTTGCACAAACTTTGACTAATAAAAGAAATGTTCCAAGAGTTTTATCTGCAACTTCATATACCACAGATACAGGAACTTCATTAAATTGCGATACTTTAGATAAATTTATAATAACTGCACAAGCAGGAGCGTTGAAATTTAATAATCCGACTGGAACGCCTACAAGCGAACAAGAATTAACTATAAAAATTACTGATAACGGAACAGCAAGAGCATTAACTTATGATACACAATTTGTAGCAAGGGGTTGTCCGTTGCCTGCTACAACTGTTTTAAGCAAAGTTTTAAGAATAAAATTTATTTGGAGTGCTGCGACTTCTACTTGGGATTGCGTATCAGCAGCTTATGAAATATAATTAATATATAACGAAATGGGCATTTTCTTCGATGGCGTAGACGACAATGTAACAATTCCAGCTGCTGCGTCAATAAACAACATAGCATCAGGGAATATGTTTGTTTCTGTATGGCTGTATCATCAGAATCTTGGGACAGGAACTTCAGTCCGTATATTTTCAAAAGGTAGAGGAGTAGCTGGATGGTTATTTGGTTGGAGAACTGCATCACATGCAACAAATCCTAATTCATTTTTATTTGCAGTTAAAAGAGCAACAGCTGATGCTTTGACTAATGCAGCAGACAATACTCTATCAGATAATACAGAATTTCATTTAATGGCAACTTGGGACGGAGGAACGAATCCACCTAATTTATATGTAAATAATGTGCTTGTTACTAGTTTTGAAAGCGTGCCGACAGCAGGTTCGGGAGCATTAATTGATGATAGTACTCACGATTTATTAATCGGAAATCAGCCAGTAGGATTTTTAAGCCCGTTTGCAGGATATATAAGAGAAGTATGCTGGGGTAGTTTTATGCCATCTGCTGCTGATAGGGCTAAATTATATAACGGAGGACATCCAGTTAGAGGAGAGCCGTATAATCTATCCTCGCCTATTTTAGGATATTATACAATGCTTGATAGTACTATATTCGGTAATTCAGCAAACGCAGCAACAGTCGCAGATAAATCAGGTAATGGAAATAATGGCACAGGAAGCAATGGAGCAAATGGCACAGGTTGCACTTGGGTTAATGATAATACAATATTTTTACCTAATTATTTTTAAATTATTATATAAGATAAAATGGACGAACAATTAATACAACTTTTAAGCCAGTATGGAATTTTAGGACTTTTAGCATATTTTTCAATAAAAGAATTTTTTACGTGGCTAGGAAAGAATAAAAATGGAAATGGTTTAAACGAGATAGCAAATAAAATAGCAAACAATGATTTAGTTCATATATTAAAAGAAA
>JAMCVO010000199.1 GCA_023475715.1 Actinomycetota bacterium | reverse complement strand
AGGCGTAAGTTTTTGAATCTTTGATTAGATCGTCGCAGAAAGCCGCTACGTCACTGCCCGTCACTTCGAGCACGCCTTTCCCCAAGGCCGCGCCCTCTTCAAAAAGATCGATAATCCCCGAGAGCAAACCCGTCCCGTCGGTTAGCTCAACAGGGCCGACCTTAAAGAGATATTTTTGAATCTCTTTATAAACAATCTGATAATCTTGCGGGAGCGCTTTGACACGCGCCACGTGCGCTCGCCACTCTTTTTTGCCTTCGATGATATCTTGTATTCTCATTTTATCCTCCTATTTACCTAATTTTTTAGCGATATTATTGTTGAGTTGCTCGCGCCACTTGTCGCGAAAAGACTTTGCCCCTTCTTCGCCGGCCAGCGTTGAACAGAAGCCTTTGATATCATCACCCAAAACCTCTTGGACACTCTGACCGTCCGCCACCGTTTCTTCGAGCAGGCTAAGCACACCGTCAAGAATTGGCATGAGGTTGCGACCGGTGAAATCTGAGTGCAGCCAAAGATTGACATTAATTTTTTCCCATGCCGTTTGATAATCAGCAGGCAGCTTTTTGGCTCGCGATTCAAAAGTTTTCAATTCTTTGGTCATGTCGCTGCCTGTAATTTCTTCCCAAAAATTCATTACTTTTTCTCCTTTAACTCGTTAATTTTTGATGATACGAACTCCCATTTTTCCCAGAACTTCAGTAGTTCCTTGCGCCCCGCGCTGTTGAGCACGTAAAACTTGCGCGGCGGCCCCATATCGGACGGTTTTTTTTCTATGTCCACGAGTTTATTCTTCTCAAGCCGCACCAAAATAGTGTAGACCGTTCCTTCCACAACATCTGTGAAGCCCAGAGCATTCAGCCGCCGCGTGATTTCGTAGCCGTAGGTTTCTCTGCGGCTTATAATTTCAAGGACACAGCCCTCAAGCACGCCTTTGAGCATTTCCGTTAGGTTTTCCAACACAAGTATCCTCCTTGCTATTCTGTATGACTGATATGAAGTGTTACTTACTACTGGTATATAGTATCGCAGAATAGTGCGACTGTCAATAGGGTAATTTCCGTATTAAATTGAAGAAAACGCAAGTGGCTTAGGTGTGGTTCATTGGTTTATATGATGTATCAAGTTTTAGCTGCAACAGGCTTGTATTTTGGAAATCCACCCTGCTGCCAAGGGGATACTAGAGGGGTACGATATCTTTTTTGTATCCTAAAAGCATGTGGAGACGGTAGTACGACTGGAGAGAGTGACGATGGTATAAAACTATATACATTTTTAAAAGGAGCTGTCTCAAAATGGAAATTTGAAGCGACCTCTTTAACCTGTGAAACAAGGCTTAACGGGGCTGCTGTGATTACAACACATTTTTTGTCATATACTGCCTCCCTATATCTGGTCTATGCCGGTCATGTCTGCTTTTCCGTTTTTCAAAAAAGCATAGGGCATCTTATCAGCTTTACAGTCAATAAATCGAAAAGCAAAAACTTATAAAATGCTCGAAGAGCATGATAAATGAATAACTGAAAAGAAAGAAGTGCCAAAAAATGAAGAGAATTATTATAATCGGAATTAGCATAGTATGTTTATGTATTATCGGTTTAGGTTTATTCTTTTTCTACCAGAGGAATTTTGGTGTAAAGATTTATGGAAAGGAAGAAATGAGTAAAAAGTTAATTGCAATCAAACATCATATATGTGATGGCTGCTGCATGTGGAGTGGAATAGAGGATATCTATGTTACAAAAAGTGGCGAAGATGTTCCGGAAGCATTTTTCTTTGCTCTAAGCAGTTATGGTGAGAATGTCTACCTTAAGTTTAATGATCCGGCTCGACCGGTAATGCTAAGTGTATGTGATGGCAGGACAAGGAAAACTTATAGCAAAATAAAAGATGAAATCGGGTTACAGTACAAAATATCAGAAGGTAGGACATTAGGATATGCATTCAAGGCCATTAAAAAAGAAATTGATGGTGGTTATCCTGTTATTTTAGGTCCTCTTGATATGTATTATTTGCCATATTTGAAGATGTATCATACAGCACATATACCAATGCATTATGTTTTAATGGTTGGCTATGATGAGAAAGAGGAGTGCATCTATCTTTATGACTGTGGAAGAGAAGAGATTCAAACTTTATCTTATGAGAAACTGAAAAAAGCATGGCAAATAGAAAAGAATGCTGTTGGAGATAGGAATGGATTTATACGGTTTTCTTTGCCGGATGATTTGCCCAGTGAATACGAACTTGCCGAAACCTGCTTTAGGCGGAAAGCAGAAGAGCAATTAAGGGAAAAACCAGAATTTACCGGAATAACTTCATTCCGTAAAATTGCTCTTGAATTCCCAAAGTGGAAAGAAGAAATGCCGGAAGATGTATTCAGGAATGCATTAATAAGTTTGACGGAATTTTTTGGTATGGTTCCGAAACTTCCTGATAGGTTGCTTGGCATACATAGCAAGGCAACAGACATCCGCTATAAAGGCAATTGCGATCGACTTGGAAATGTGCTTATTGTGCTTGGCAATAAATATAAACGTGAAGACTGGGTTGATGCAGGTCGTTTATTTATGGAAAGTGGAGAAGTTTTTGAAAAAATCACATCGTATATTATCAGTTATCTTTGTGATGGGAATGATATATTGGAACTTATCCCGAAGTTGTTTTTGAGGATTGCGGATTTAGAGGAAAGTGCTTACAAATTATTACTTTGAAGGATTAAGGAAGGATTCCGACAATATGGGTTTTATACGCAAACCAGAATCTGTATTAACCGGAATTTCTCTGATTCCTTCTCTTGACTGCTGTAGAAAACCCCAGTACAGTCCATACTATCAGTGCATAGAAAAGTCTGATATCAAAATCAAAAAAAATAATAAAGATATTGAGTAATAACAGGATAATATAAAAAAGTTTTCGAACCTTGAAATAGTTATTGCTGAAGGTGAAACAAAAATGTATTTCTGAATTAAATTATAAGTTTATGGTGGTTTTTCCCCGGAATATTTAGTATTCTTTTTTAACAGATTGGATACTTTTTTATTTTTCTGATAATTTCTATTAAAAAATCAGAGAAAATGAATATTAAAAGAGAGAAATCGTAAAAATTATATGCAGGTAAAGACCGAAAAAGCATTGCAAAAAATCGATAGAAGAAACTTTAAACTTGATAAATATCTTAACAAAGAAATAAAAATCCTGTTTAAAGATGCTGTAAAAATTATTTTCAAGGAACCCTCTTTAGCGAAATTTTTTCTTAAGACTTACAGATGGCAAAAAAAAGCCGGTGATTTGAGGCTTGATTGGGAAAGAAAGGGACTGCATGTACCGCCGTTTATGATTTTCAGCATTACCAAGAGATGTAATCTTTACTGTAAGGGCTGTTATGCCAGGGAATTCAACGGAAAAAAGACAGATGAAATAAGCTCTGAAAAATTGCTGCAGATAATAGAACAGGCACACGACCTGGGTACCTCAATTATATTGATTGCAGGAGGCGAGCCCCTGGTGAGAAGAGAGATAATAGGCATTATAGAACACTACCCGGATATTATATTTCCGGTATTCACAAATGGCCTTCTCATAAATGAGGAAATAATATCTTCTATCGAAAAACAAAAAAACTTTATACCGATACTCAGCATAGAAGGCAATCAGACAGAAACAAACGGCCGGCGTGGTGAAGGCGTATATGAATATATAAGGAAAATAATTGAAAAAATAAAAGGAAAAAATATTTTCTGGGGTGTTTCGCTTACTCTTGAAAAAGAAAATTTTGATCTTATAACCAGCGAAGGTTTTGTAGGAGAACTTATAAAACTTGGTTGTAAAATATTCTTTTATGTAAGTTACGTGCCTGTTAAAGCAGATACCGAAGGTTCATGCCTGACAGAAGAGCAGGAGAAAAAAATAGGTTCCCTGATGATGGATTACAAGACTAGGCTTCCTGCGTTGTTTATTGCTTTTCCCGGCGGAGAAGATGAGATGGGCGGCTGTCTTGCTTCCGGA
>JAMCVO010000496.1 GCA_023475715.1 Actinomycetota bacterium | reverse complement strand
ATTGAATTATATAGGAATTATAAAAGTGCTTCAATATAAAAATATAATTTTAAAAAGCAAGGCAACCAATCTTTTTGATTGGTTGCCTTTAATTTAAGCTAACAATATTTAAAACTATTAAATATGTTTGATAATATTACTTTTCGCTAATACTCAGTACAATGGCAACTTCTTCATTGCTATCAGTTATAAACACAGAAACAGTATATTTATCATTGCTGGACTGAAGGTTATAAAATTTTCCGTCTTCTCCTGAATCCGTAACGGAATCGCTATCAACGGTAAAACCTGCCAGTGCACTTTTATAGAAATTATATAAATCTTCTGAAGTACCCTTGTAAATACCGCTGATATTATAATTCATCTTGTTATCAGTCTTCTGGGAGCCGGAATATTGAATTGTAATATTTTCATTTACAGGAACTACATCGGGCCATCCCTCCGGTACAGTAGTTCCACCAATGTTCACTTCGTTTCCTTCTTTGTCCTTAATATTGACCTGTCCTTCTTCAAGATTGACATCAACACTTTCACCCTCTTTTGCAGCAGCATTTTCAATTGCCTTTTCAGCAATCTTTGCAGCTATATTTTTAGTGCATCCGCCAAGCGCCAAAATGAGCATAATGGCAATTGCCAGAACCGATATTGTTATTATGATTTTTTTCATCGATCCATTTCTCCTTGCATATGTTTTTTATTTTTTATATTTTTTACATTTTATAAAATCTCTTATTGAATATGATAGTATATTAAAAAAACATTATTATTACAATTAAATTTTAAATTTTTACTTGCGGCAGACAGGGTACGTACCTTAAAATATATTTACCTAATCTGAATTGCCTTTAATAATAATTTTTTAATATAAAAAGAATTTGTTAAAAACTTATAAATAATACCTAACTGATTTGGAGATTATCATGGATATTGACAATAATGAATTAGAAAAAAAGGCGTTGGATTATTTTAGAAAGAAAAATGATAAAAAAGGCGAACAGTTACAGAAGGAATTTCTGGAGAATGTAAAAAGCTCCGGTCAGGATTATTGCAGCTGTGCCGTCAAGTGCAGATATCATGGAAAATGTGTAGATTGTGTAATAATACACAGAGGGCACGGAGATCACCTGCCAAACTGTTTTTATGATATGGTAAATGATAAAATCAACCAGCTGTCCTGTTTAACAGAACACAGTTTTAAAGATGATAACAAGTAAAGAAATAGTTAGATTAGAATGTAAGTAATCAGGTTATCTTTTATAAATAAACGGGGGCTCTTTAAAATCCAATATTTTGGTTTTAATATTCTTTTTACTACAGATTTTCTTAACGGCATCAACAAAAGTTTGCGGATCTTCATGAGTTTCCGCATATAAACCATAATGTATTGGAATTGCAATGGATGGTTCCAATTCACAGGTTATTTTTGCACCTTCCTGGGGAGTCACAACTCCATATTTTCCATTTGCACCAATAAACAATATGTCCACGGGCTTAAATGCAACAATTCTGTCCTTTAAAGAGTCGCTGTATTTAGCTTCAGGTACAAAGCAGATTCTTATTCCTTCATAATTTAATAAAAACCCGATGCAATCCGGAGTATGATCCGCAGCAAAGGCTTCTATTTCATAACCTTTAATGGACCTTTTGTATCCCGGATTTAATTCTATTATCCTCTTCTCATCAATCTTCTGTTCCCTCATTTTCAGATGACAGGAAGACGGCCCAACGAAAATAGGCTTGGATTTTTTATCTATTCCAGGAACTGTAAATACATCATAATGGTCAGTATGATCATGAGAGAATATTACTATATCTGCAGTAACTTCCTCAGGCTTAATCGGGATTTCAATCAATCTCTGCCAATCCGTTTTAATATTATCGAGGAAACTTAAAATCTCATGAGCAGCGTTCGAAAGACAAGGGTCAACATATAAAATTGTACCTTCATGATTTTTAACAACAATCGTTGATCCGCCCAAAAAATAGAATGCTATTTGCTTTTTTTCAACTTTAAGATCAACTATTGAATTATTCAGTTGGTTCATTCTTCGTCTCCATAAAATAAAACAAGTATAATTTAAACTAATTATACCTTATAAATAAATACTGTAAAGTTACCTTACCAATTAATTATGCAATTGCCGGACAATAATGATTTGTTACTCTGGCATTGACTCATGGATACTTTTTATTGCCACTTTCCATACTCTATTTCTCCTCCTGCAATAGCAAGATTTATATTAATTTTTCCATCAAAAACTATCACATCAGCATCCATGCCAGCCTTAATTTCACCCTTCCTGTTGGAAATATTAATAGCTTTAGCAGGATTAAAAGTTGCCATTCTGACAGCATCAGCAAGTCCTATGCCAGTATGCTTCAGCATGTTTCTTATGGCTTCATTCATTGTCATGATACAACCTGCAAGTGTTCCATCTTCCAGCCTTACGACATCTTCTCCATCTCTAATTAATGCAAAAAATCCATCATTCATAATATATTTCCCTGGAGGGTTTCCTGCGATATCCCTTGAATCTGTAATAAGTATTACGTTCTCCACACCCTTACACCTGACCAGGATTTTTAGCAGGGCCGGGTGGACGTGTATGCCATTCCTGTCGGCGATAACTTCAGCCATAAGGTCATCACAGACCAGTAGTTCCTCCTGCAAATCTCTGGGTCTTACCCCCTTTTCTTTTTGGCTAGAAACCCCAAAACCATCAAAAATGTGATCGATATGGCTTACACCCAGGTTTATGGCATCCTTTAATTCTTCTACCTCTATGTCGGTATAATTTATAGCAACCTTAATATCATTTAATTTTAAATATCTAATAAGCTCGGCAGCGCCCTTGACTTCAGGAGCAACAGTCATTAGTTTTAAATTACCTGAACAAGCCTTTATCAGTCTTGAATAATCCTTGAATTCCGGTATCAGGGCA
Organism: Actinomycetota bacterium; assembly: GCA_023475715.1. Next base: position 1,090 of record JAMCVO010000496.1, on the reverse strand, counting down.
CGTTCGGCAGCCTGAGCACCATATCTGGGATTTAAATATGGACCTTCGCTGTTTATCCCTAAAATTTTTGCTCCGGAATAATCAGTCTTCATAAACCTGATTATTTTATTGGAAGCTTCAATAAGCATTTTTATATCAGCATTCCAGAATGTTGGCAAAAATCCCGTTGTCCCATATTTTATTAAAAATTCTGACATTGACTTATAAGGACCCTGAACCGCATCAATATTGTTGGCGCCATGAATGTGAATGTCTATAAAACCAGGAGTGATGTAGTGATTATTTGTATCAATTATTTTATAATCAGAAAGTTTTTCTTTGCCATAAAAGCTTAATTCTTCGTTAGAAATGATCTTTTCTATTTTTTCATTTTTTAAAAATAAAACCTTGCCATATAACTCCCTGAAAGGTGTTAATATAATTCCATTTTTTAATATAATACCTTTATCAACCATATTCTTAATATGTTATATTCCATTCAGGATTAATGTTCACTTATAACTATTTCATTTTGCGAACATGCATTCTGCACTCGCCCTTACCTCTGTCAATAATATAATAATCTACTTTAAATCCATGTTTTTCAATAATCTCATTATAAAGTGCAGGGCAATGACCACAATAATCTTTATAAGGCTTTACATGGGTATTTATTAGTTTACCCATTGAAGGACAAAAATGCATATCCATTATATATTCATTATCAGTCAAAGTTATATGGTGTCTGCCGCCTTCTTCTTCTAATGTTTTAGACCAGTATTCATACATACCCTTAAGACCTTTTTGGGCGACCATCGTATCTATTTTCCGGCAGTATGTGTCTTTAATGCCTTCCCATAATTTCTTTACATCTTTTTTACCAAAATTTTTATCAAGATATTTAAAAATTTCATTATAAAACAATATAAATTCATTTGCTGAAATCATTATTTATTCTCCTTCCAAAATTCCTGAATGCAACTTCCTTTTTCTTGATCATAATCAACTTTAAAACTGTAACCGCATTCTTTAGCAATAGATTTGTTTACCAGCTCAGTTGAAGACCTGCAAAAATCTTTATCTATTTCTATTTTATGGTCTTTCATAAAAT
>JAMCVO010000730.1 GCA_023475715.1 Actinomycetota bacterium | reverse complement strand
ATTATTTCTTCTCCTCAGCCTTAATACAAATATTTTTTTGAAATTTTTCATCCAGATCATACAGACAGTATAAATTATATAAAGGCTGAGGAGAAGAAATAATAATAAAACTTGGAATAAAAAGTCAGGTTATTATAAAACACAGAGAATCGTAACGGCAGAATTAGTGCAGAACCGCATCAAGAAATGCTTTTGTCCTAGGATGTTTAGGATTTTCAAAAATATCTTCAGCGCGTCCTTCTTCAAGGATCAGTCCTTCATCCATAAATATTACATGCGAGCCTACTTCTTTTGCAAACCCCATCTCGTGAGTCACTACAAGCATGGTCATCCCGCTTTTTGCCAGATCCTTCATTACATCAAGAACTTCTTTTACAAGTTCAGGGTCCAGCGCAGAAGTCACTTCATCAAAAAGCATTGCCTCGGGATTCATCGCCAGAGCTCTTGCAATAGCAACTCTTTGCTTTTGTCCACCCGACAATTGATTCGGATAAGCATCGATCTTATCTTTTAACCCAACTCTCATAAGCAAATCCGTTCCAATCTTTTTTGCGCTTTCCTGGTTCATTCCAAGTACTTTTAATAAAGCAAGAGTCACATTCCCTAAAACAGTCATATGTGGAAACAAATTAAAGCTCTGAAAAACCATTCCAATCCGCTGTCTGACTTTATTTTCATTTACTTTTCTGTCAGTTATATCTACACCATCAAAATATATATGACCTGATGTCGGCTTTTCAAGCAGGTTGATGCTTCTAAGAAGTGTGCTTTTCCCGGAACCGCTTGGCCCGATTATGACCATCACCTCGCCTTTATTGACTTCCAGATTAATGCCTTTTAGAACATGCAGGTGTCCGAATTTTTTGTGCAGATCAACAATCTTAATCATTTAACCTTCACCTTTTTTCAGTTTCTTTTCAAGATTGCTCACAAGTCTTGTAAGCGGAATTGTAATGACCAGATATAGTATTGCGGCAGCAGTTAAAGACGATGGATTCAATTTCCAGGTCATCATTTCTTTGGCAGTTCTCATAAGTTCTGAAATCGCAATTACCGAAAGCAAAGATGAATCTTTAATTAAAGCAACAAATTCATTGGTCAATGGCGGCAAGACACGTTTTATGGTCTGGGGTATTACCACATATCTCATGGCTTGCATATAAGACATGCCAAGAGACCGGGCAGCTTCAATTTGTCCTTTATCTATGGACTCGATCCCGGCCCTGAATATCTCAGAGACATAAGCCCCGCTGTTTATGGACAGAGCTACGATTCCGGCAACCGGAGCTGGAAGATTAATACCGACATAAGGCAAAGCGTAATATACAAAAATTATCTGCATTAAAAGAGGAGTGCCTCTGAATAAATCGACATAGACAACAGAAAGCTGACTTAGAACTTTTACTTTTGCAACACGGATCACTGAAGTAATAAGTCCTAATATTACTCCGATTGCTTCAGAAGATGCCGAAAATATTATTGTCCATAAAGCACCTTTTAAGAGGAAAGGTAAAACCTCCCTCATCATAGAAAAATTAAAGTATTTATCTGCTAAATCAATTAAACCCTGCATCAGTCAAATATTCTAGTCTTCAGACTAATATTTAATGAATATACGGATAAAAGACGCCAATTGAATAACTAAACATAATTTTTCTAAAATATCGACAACTATTACAAATTTAACTGCAAAAATTTTTTAAAAAAAATTACATACCTAATAAAATATATTAAAAAAATAAAATAAATCAAAAAATAAGGGGGTGAATTTCACCCCCTTTAAATAAATTATTACCCTTGGCTAGACCAAGTTGCAAAAATCTTATCATAAGTACCATCATCTTTAATGGCCTTAAGAGCTTCTTCGCCAAACCAATTTGCGAAAATCTTATCATAAGTACCATCATCTTTAATGGCCTTAAGAGCTTCGTCCACAGCTTTTACAAGCTCTGGTGTATCTTTGGCAAACCCTATTCCATAAAATTCATTTGTTAAAATAATATAACCAACTTGGAAGTCTGCGTTTTTCAGAACATAAGCATCTGCAACAGGTGTATCGCAAATAATCGCATCTACTCTCCCTGCCCTCAGATCTTCGAATGCCATAATAATATCGTCATAAGTACTAACAGTAACGCCGGTAATTTTCTTAGCTTCAATCTCTCCGGTTGTTCCAATCTGGACTCCTGCTTTTTTGCCATTCATTTTCTCCAAAGAATCAATGCCCGAATCCTTTTTAACCGTTATGGCCTGATTTACAGGAAGATAAGGATATGAAAAGTCCATCTCTTCTTTTCTTTCATCATAAATTGTGATTGAAGAAATTATCATATCAAATTTATGTGCTGCAACTGCAGGAAACATTCCATCCCATGCGGTATTCTGATAATCAAGCTTAAGTCCAAGCTTTCCAGCTATCGCCTTAGCAAGATCTACATCAAAACCTATAATCTTGTCACCTTCCATATACTCCATCGGCTGCCATGTACAGTCGCTTCCAACAGTTAAAACACCTGATTTTAATGTTTTAACATTGGACATATCTATTTTCTGAGCTTGATTTGCAACAGCAGTATCCTGTGTTGTAGTTTCGGTTTTCTTTGCACACGAAATTAATATTGATGAGATGCTTACGATGATTACTAACAAAATAATCAAAAGTTTTCTTTTCATCAGACACTCCTACTTTTACTTTATATTTAAGGTATTATACAATAAAATCGAAAATGACAATAGAATTAAAAAAACCGGGTGATGCAATGAAAAGAAATCTTTTTTTTATTTTTATACTTTTAATGACTTTATCTGGTTTGATTATTTCATCTGTATGCTGCAAGAGCATACCTGAAAATAATGCGACTTCCGAAACTACAGCAGCAGCTCAAACCAGTACAACCAACCAGACAAATAAATCTGAAGAAATCAATAAAAGCAGTGGAGATACAACAACCACAACAAAAATTGAGGAAACAATGCAATCTAAAAGCCCTTTACCGCAGGGTGAAATAAATTTTAAAACAGACGACGGCATAAATATTAACGGGAATATTTTCGGGAATTTTAACAGACTGGTAATTTTATCACATATGTATCCCACCGATCAGACAAGCTGGATTAAATTTGCAAAATTTTTAAATGAAAATAATATTTCTGTCCTGACTTATGATTTCAGAGGATATGGAAAATCCGAAGGCAAGAAAGATATGCCAAACATCTATAAGGATCTGGAAGCAGCATTAAAGTTCTTGAACCAATATGATTTAAGTAAAATATATTTGATGGGTGCAAGCATGGGAGGTACAGCAAGTATCCTGGCAGCTTCGGAATCAGATGTAAACGGTGTAATTACTATTTCTGCTCCGGATGAGTTTGAGGGTCTTTCAGCCAAAGAGGCAATTAAAAACCTTAAATGTCCAAAACTCTTCATTGCTTCGAAAGAAGATATTTATGCTTTTGGATCCATGAATTTCTTTTATGATAATTCGGATGAACCAAAAGAAAAACTAACTCTCGACGGAAAATCCCATGGCACCTTTATTTTTGATGAAGAACCGGAAAACGGAGAAAAAATAAAAGAATCCGTTATCACATTCTTAAATAGCTTTTAAATTCTACATACTCAGGAACTCAAACAACCTGTAAGTAAGCATTGCAGGCCATACTATAGCTTTCAGAAAACCAAGTACCCCTGCCCAGAAAGTCTCTGTCTGGCTGATATAATAAATTGCTGCACCAATAAAAGCCATAAAATAGATACCACCTGCTATACCAGAGCCGCCGTGGCCTTTGTGTGCTTTTCTTTCATGGTAGTCATGCATAGTTGGATCACTCTCATTAGTCATTTTAACTTCCTACTCCTTTTCATTTTATATATGGTTTAAATTTTACTGTAAATAATTTTCAAAATAAAGATAATAAAAGGGGAGTTTTTTTAAACATGCATTCTAAATTATTAATAAATAATCTTTAAAACTTGCCGGAAAGTAATAATTATTCTTATAAAAGATTATTTATTATCTTTAATGCTTGGATTACTTAC
>JAMCVO010000338.1 GCA_023475715.1 Actinomycetota bacterium | reverse complement strand
AAATCCTCCTTGCAGAAATATTTATACAGGAACTTCACAATAATTTTTTTATACGATTTTAACTCTTTAGTCCATTTTATTTGGTCGGATACAAATAAAAAATAATGATCATGAACTTACCCCATTCTTAAGTCCAACCCGGCTGACTCTCCATATTTTCTTTACAATTCTCTGTAATAATTAAACAAATAATTTAATTTAAAAAAGCGTAAGGTAGATTTATTTAGACACAACATCTATATGATATGCATTAGTTACCTGAAATTTTTGGAATTAACAAAGGTTAAATATAAAGAAGGGTTTAAAATAAAAAAAACAAGCCTTGTTTTTTTATTGCTCTTTTTTCTTTTTTTTTCAGGTTTTTTCTTTTTTCACCCGAGCACAGTTTTTGCAGAAACATCCGAGATTATTTATGTTGATGGTGCAGTGGGAAATGATTCTTGGAGTGGAACTTCCCCGACATATACAAGTGGAACAAATGAAGGTCCTAAAGCTACTATCTCTGCCGGAATTAATGCCGTAGCAGAAGGTGGAACCGTTTATGTTTCCGCAGGTACTTATTATGAGAATATCAGTATAAATAAATCTCTTACTATTATTGGTACCGGACCATCGAATACCAAAATTAATCATAGTGGGGCCGTAATTTATGTTAAGAAGGGAACTGTATCAATAAACGACTTTACAATTAGCGGTGGCACGGGTGAGTATGGTTTTGGAGGAGGCATATATAATGTATCTTCATCGTTAAGTGTTGATAATTGCATAATTAAAAATAATTATGTTACTTCTGGTGGAGGTGGTATATACAATACTGGAACCATGACCGTTACGAATTGTGTGATTGCTTCAAATTCAGCCGGTAACGGTGGTGGAATATATAATGTCTCGGGAAAGATGAATGTTCGTGGAAGTGCGATTGTTTTAAATACAGCTGCCAGCAACGGCGGAGGAATAAGCAATGGTTCTTTTGGAGTTTTTACTATATCCGGAAGCACAATATGTGATAATTCCGCTCCGCAGGGCGATGGTGTTCAGAGTAATAATACTACTACAATTGTAAATGCAATTAAAAACTGGTGGGGAACTGGTGACGGCCCTATTCATTCATCTCTGAATCCGGAAGGGACAGGTAATGCTGTATCAGATAATGTTAATTTTATACCATTTTTAACATATGATCCTGTTTCATCTTTAACTCTGACTGCACAATCCAACTCTCTTGCAGCAGAAGACTGGGTTTCAGAAGATTTGACTGTTATAGAATTATTAAATCATTACGGCGCCTCAGCTACAGGTTTTACTAAAATGTTATATGATAATATTTTAGATAGAGTTCCTGATGAGAGCGGATTAAATAACTGGACAGGGTTACTGGGCGCCAATCAAATAAGTGCCAGTCAGATGGTTTACAATTTTGTATTTTCAGGTGAGATGAATACTAAGATATCTCTTATGAGCAATGTAGATTTTATTAATTTTGTATATCAGAGAATACTTTTAACTTCGTCAGATTCAAAAAGTTACGATAATTGGCTGAGTTATATAAATAATGGATACTCAAAAGAACAAACTTTAACATCAATCTTGAGCACAAGTAATGAGGAATGGACTAATATATGTAAGATGTTTAATGTAAGTCCATGATATATTATTAATTCGTATGGATAAATGCGAGCTCGCCATATTTATTTAAATGAGCTGTTTTATCAATTATGCAAGCAATTAAAGTAAAATCTATTTTTCTTAGAAGTGCATTTATTTCATTATAAAACTTATTCCTGAAATTATAGTCCAATAGCTTTTCGAACCCATTTTTATTTTTAGCTATATCTACTGTATGAAAGATTATATTTTTATTAATAAATTAATTTGGTTTTGAAATCATTCATCTCGCGAACGCAAGCCTGATTGTATTCAGTCGATTTAAAAATGCAACCAGCCAAGCAAACACTAGAAAGTCTTTGTTAATTTTGATTAATTATGATCTCCATATTTATCCAAAAATAAATAACACATATCTACTCCCCGAACGCCTCAATCACCTCAACCAGCGTCTCTACATCCTCATCCTTAACCATAACTTCAAATTCTCTGTCATGCTCAATTGATATTTTTACTGTTTTCATATTTACCCCCATAATATTTCATTATATGGATTCATTATGCAATTTTTTATGGAGTAAAAGTGGAGTTTTTATGTTATAAGCAACCACATTCTCATTAACCCTGACTTCAAATTCTTCGTCATTTTCAATTGCGATCTTGATTAATTTCATAGACCTTAGATTCCCTACCACAATAAAAAAATAACATAATAAAACCTGATAGGAAAAGTAATAATAAAACTGATATATAAGACAATTCAGTGCAGCCTGGTTAATATTTGTTCCTAAAAACATGCTCATAAATGGAACACCAAAAAACCTGATTGCTAGGACTAATACCAATAACATCATAAACGACAGAACAATTGCTGATAACACCTTTAGATGCTTCATTGCATTATCCTATCTTTGTAATCTTCTTATTACCTAAACCAACCTTTCTTAGTGATTGAAACTTATTTCTAACGATATCAACTAACTGAATTCATAATTATCCTATAATTTATCACGGAAATTCATTTAATTGCAATTTTTAGCCAGTCCTCATAAGAAAGCTCAAGGTCTTTTACCTTCTGCAGATTTTCCTGGCTTGTATAAGAATAATATTTTTTGTTATTTTTATCAGTTGCAGATATGTCTACATTAAAAATTATTGTTAAATTTCCGCACCCCCTTGTAATATCATACATCTCTTTTTCTATGGTATCCTTAAGAACCCATTGAGTATCATATTCAATAGAAAGAGTGGAGTAGTCATCCGATACTTCTATTTTGGTTACAGTGCCTTTGAAATATTCCTCGATAAGTTTCTGTATATTCTTTTTATTGCTGTTTACAGCTTCTTCCTTGCTATTTGTGGTAGTTGTTTCCTCGGCAGTACTTGTAGATGTCTTAGCATCAGCAGTAGTGCCTTCAGCTGTAGTTGATGGCTGATCTTTTGTAGATCCGGTTGTTGCAGATGAAGATGTACATGAGATAGAGAAGCTTATGGCAAATGTCATAAGCAAAATAGATATCAGTATTTTAGCCTTTTTGTTCATAAACTTTTTGCCTACTTATAACTGTATTTCATAATTTTAAATGAAGACCATTATTGCAATTTCTGATGGAGCAAAAAACCAATACCTGGATATTGATTCCGGAGGGCCCACCCTTATCATCTAAAAAGCTAGAATTGCAATCAATACATCTGTTTTCAATTCTTACAGGACACACTGCGGAAGTCGGGAAATTATAAGCAGATCAGTTTCAGGAGAATCCAGAATAGTAAGTAAAATCGTCGTAAGCACCTATCCATATTTAGTTCATATCTTTAAGTCTGTATATAACTGACGAAGTTGCTATATTTATTTTATCATCTTGAACCTAATCATTTTCCTCTTTGTGTACGTAATATTGCATTACCTTCATAATAAATTCTCCTACGTTTCAGTAAACCTTCAAATAAATATCACATTTAATATGTATATTAATATCATAAACAAAACAGGAGTAAAAAACGTAGCAAAAGTCAAAGCAACTATTATTAAAAAAAGCGGAAAGGAAAAGTAAAATGATAAAAAATAAGAAATCTCTTATGCTTGTTGTTTTACCAGTAGTAGTTCTTAGTTTTGTTTTCTTATCAACAAGTGCATTTACGACAAATGTTCCTGATAAGAATAAAAACAATACCCAGCAAAGCCAACAACAGAATCAGCAGCAAGACCAGAATAAAATGATGGAGGCCAAGAAAAAAGAACTCCAGTCTCAATTCGAGAAATTAAAAGGCATGTCTAAAGAAGATCTTGAAAAGAATCTTAAAAACATAAGACAGGACCTGCAGAACTGGGCAAATCAGAACAGTATCGACTTGAACAAAATGGATAGGTGCTTACGACGATTTTACTTACTATTCTGGATTCTCCTGAAACTGATCTGCTTATAATTTCCCGACTT
>JAMCVO010000158.1 GCA_023475715.1 Actinomycetota bacterium | reverse complement strand
CTTTAGTCTAGCAGGTCTTATTTAACATTTTAACATAACAGGAATAAACATAGTGAATAAATTTGAAGAATTTAAGATAAGAGAAGAATTAGTAAGAGCAATTGGTGAGTTGGGTTTTAATAAACTGACTCCGATACAAGAGCAGTCAATTCCCATCCTTAAGGACGGCAGCAGAGATTTTATAGGCCTGGCACAAACAGGTACTGGAAAAACCGCTGCTTTCGGACTGCCTCTTATAGAGCTTATTGATACGGACTCAAAAATAATACAGGCACTCATATTGGCCCCGACAAGAGAGTTATGTGTCCAGATTTCAAACGACCTTGAGAATTATTGTAAATATTTGCCGGAAGTAAAGATAGCTGCAGTGTATGGAGGTGCAAGCATTGAAACACAGATAAGCAAGATAAAGAAGGGGATACATATAGTAGTTGCAACACCAGGCCGCCTGATGGACCTTATAAGAAGAAAGAAAATAAATATTGCAACTATAAAGTATGTGATACTTGATGAAGCTGATGAAATGCTGAACATGGGTTTCCAGGAAGATATTGATGGAATTCTTGAGCATACACCATCTGATAAAAAGGTCTGGCTGTTTGCTGCAACCATGCCTGATGAGATTCATGCTATCACAACTAAATATATGAAAAATCCTTATGAACTTACCATTGGCAGAAAGAATGCTGCTGCTGAAAACATCGAGCACATCTATTATGTTGTACACGAACGCGATCGTTATACAGCCTTAAAAAGGATTATAGACTTCAATCCTGATATCTTTGCTATTATATTCTGCCGGACAAAATTGGAAACTCAGGAAATTGCGGAGAAATTGATTAACGATGGTTATAATGCTGATTCGCTGCACGGTGATTTGAGCCAAGCTCAGCGCGATAAAGTAATGAAACATTACCGGGACAGGACATTACAGCTGCTTGTAGCAACAGATGTAGCTGCAAGAGGGATTGATGTAAATGATGTAAGCCATATTATAAATTACCAACTGCCCGATGAAACAGAGATTTATACTCACAGGAGTGGCAGAACAGCGCGGGCTGGAAAATCAGGTATAACTATATCGATTGTCAATACAAAGGATATAGGTAAAGTCAGACGAATAGAGGAACAAATAAAAAGAAAATTTATCTATGCCAAAGTGCCTGATGGAGTAGAAGTTTGTGAGCAGCAGCTTTTGGCGCTGATAAAAAAAATACAAAAAGTAGAAATAAATCAGCAAGGAATTTCAAAATATCTTCCGGCCATATTTGAAGAGCTGAAAGATATTGACAGAACTGATCTTATAGTCCGTATGGTATCACTTGAATTCAACCGTTTTCTCGAATATTACAGGAATGCAGGAGACCTCAATATAGATTTTTCAAAGAAAGATCACACAAGAGACAAAGATTCTCGTAAAACAGGCAGTAGTATTTTTATTAATCTCGGGACGATGGATGGTTTTGACAATAGCAGAATGATCAGATATCTTACTGAAGTAAGTAATTTGCCTGCTGAGACATTTGGCAGTATCAGACTGAAAGGTGTTTACTCGTTCATTGATGTTAAAGAAGACTATATCCAGAAAGTGATTGATTCTTTTAAAAATGAGGTTTATAAAGGCAGGAAGGTCAGAGTTGATAATTCCGAGAGAGACCGTAATAAAAAATCTTCTTCAGGCAGGGAAAGAAAAAAATTTTATACAAAGGGCAAAAAAGGTAACATCCGGGATAAATTTATTATTGACAAATATAAATAAAAGTTATATTTTAGAACAAATTAATTCATAATAATTCATAATAAATATATCAATAAGCTTATTGTGGCATTTTTTTATAAATTTCCAGAATTTTCATATAAGGTTTATAGCTTATAAAATAATCTAAAGGCTTTTTTAATTAAGTTTGTTTTTCTGTGATAAGATTAAACGGTTAATCAATAAATATTTTAGGAAAAAATAAATAACAGAAAAAAATTATTTAAAATGCCAGATAAAAAAATTTATACAATAAAAGATATTGCAAAAAAAGCCAATGTCTCAGGTGCGACAGTATCAAATGCCTTAAATAATACAGGCAGGTTTAACATTGAAACAAAAAAAAGAATTGAAAGTATTGCAGAAGACCTAGGGTATAAACCTAATATTATTGCCAGGGCTCTCAGTTTGAAAAAAACAAAAATTATCGGTGTTTTTGTCCCGGAAATAAGCAATGAATATTACACCCAGGTTATCTCGGGAATGGAAGAAATCGCAAACAAGAACGGATATACAATTGCTCTTATTAATACGCAATATGATTTGGAAAAAGAACAAAATGAAGTTGAAAAATTAACACGATTATTTACTGATGGATTAATATTTATCAGTGGTTCTGGTAAATTTGACCATGTTGTCAGGTCTAATTTAAATAATATCCCGATGGTTTGCGTGGATAGAGAAATTGAGGGAGAAGTTAAATGCCCATCCGTGCTGATTAAAAATACTGAAGCAATGATTAGAGCTGTTAAGTACCTATATGGTATGGGGCATAAGAAGATAGGTTATTTCGGGCATATGGTTAAAGCAAAAGAAATCACCATCATGAAACGTTATAAAGGGTATCTTGAAGGGTTGAAAATTTTAGGTTTGAAAGCTTATCATAATAATATCTATATATACGATGATCCAAATTCCATTGATATTAATTCGGCTTATGAAATATATGGAAATTTTCTAAGAAATAATATGAATAAAATTGATGCCACAGCCATAATAGTTCAGAATGACGTTTTAGCAATTGCATTAATAGGGGCGTTAAAAGATCAAGGTTTAAAAGTACCTGAAGATATATCGGTTATGGGTTTTGATAATATTGCAATATCCCAATTTGTAGCTCCACCCCTTACAACTACGAAACAGCCAAAAAGAGAACTAGGAATACAGGGAATGAAGATTCTTCTGGATATCATAGATAAAAAAAGAACAGATGATGAAATAAAATACCTTGAAACCAGTATAGTTGAAAGAGACTCAATACGAAAGTATGAGTACTGAAAGTGATATGAATTAAATTGATTTTATTATTTTTAATTACCACTGATTTTCGTGATTTTTTATTTATTGTATTTAAAGAAAAAAAGGAGGTAAGCGATTGGTTACGGAAGCTGATTTGTTTGAAGCATATATAGGAGAACCGGATAAAAACAGGTTTAAGGCAGCTTTGCATAGAGAGCCTGTAGATAGGGTTCCAAATTTTGAAAGCCTGATAGAGGATAAGCATGTTGAAAAAATACTTGGAAAGTATGCGGGAAATACTTTAGCTTACGGAGGAGACCCTGCAAAAGGTGCCGGACATGAGTTTGAAAGGCCCATGTATCCTCAGGATTATATCGATTTATGTAATATAATAGGGCAGGATATCATGGACTTTGATGCTGGTCAATGGACTCCTTTTAAGAGATATGATAAAAACGGAAGGCTTGTCCAGGTGGCTGATAAAAGTGTAAAAAACAGAAGGGATTTTGATAGCCTGATTCTGGATAGCGAGGCGCAAATAAATAATGCGGTAAAATATATCAGAGAATACCGGGAAGTTTTAAATAAGAGAAATTCAAAAATAGGCGTTGCTCCTGTTTTCGGCTGCCTTATGCAGACTTTATATGAGTTTGTAGTCGGCATGAACGACTTTATGATGTTGGTATATGAGGATCCCATTTTTGTAGAAGATATGCTTGAAGTTTCTACAGAGCATTTTGTTAAAATGACAAAAACGGTTGTTGCTGAAAAAGCAGATTTTGTCTGTGTCGGAGACGATGTTGCATTTAAAACCGGTTTATTTCTTCCTCCTGATATTATGAAAAAAATCTGGATCCCGAGACTTGCCAGAATCTTTGCCCCTGCAGTCGAAGCGGGTATCCCGATTCTTTTTCATTCAGACGGGAAAATTGATGATATTGTCGAAGATTTGATTGAAATAGGGGTAAACTGTATCCACCCTATGGATCCATATGGGATAGATTACAGAGATTATAAAAAAAGATTTGGCGGCAAAGTTGCTCTTGCAGGA
>JAMCVO010000420.1 GCA_023475715.1 Actinomycetota bacterium | reverse complement strand
GTTGGAGGAAGATATGTTCCTGAAATACTGATCAGTGCTCTGGATGAGCTTGAGAAAAATTATTTAAAATCAAAAAATGATAAAAAATTCAGGGAAGAGCTTTCTTATTATTTAAAAAATTATGCAGGAAGACCGACTCCTCTTTATTTTGCCGCCAGATTTACAAAATATTTGGGAGGGGCAAAAATTTATCTAAAAAGAGAGGATTTATGCCACCTTGGTGCCCATAAAATCAATAACACTCTGGGACAGGTAATGCTTGCGCGAAAAATGGGTAAAAGCAATATTATTGCAGAAACAGGAGCTGGACAGCATGGAGTTTCAACTGCAGCAGTATCAGCACTCTTTGGTCTAAAGTGCAAAATATTTATGGGGGTAAAAGATATTGAAAGACAGTCTCCGAATGTATTCAGGATGAAGCTGCTTGGTGCTGAAGTTGTTGAAGTAAATTCCGGCAGCAAGACTTTAAAAGATGCTGTAAATGAAGCTATCCGTTATTGGGTATCAAACATAGATAATACATATTATGTGCTGGGTTCAGTCGTAGGACCACATCCCTACCCTACGATGGTCAGAGATTTTCAGAAAGTTATCGGTATTGAGACAAAAAAACAGATAATGAGTGCTGAAGGCAGATTGCCGGATTATATCCTGGCATGTGTCGGTGGCGGAAGCAATTCAATTGGAATTTTTTATCCTTTTTTAAAAAATTCTGGTACAACTAATCTTATCGGCATTGAAGCAGGAGGCGAGGGGATAGCCAGCCATAAGCATGGTGCTTCGCTTTCAGCCGGAGAAAAAGGAGTTCTGCAGGGCAGCTTCAGCTATCTGCTTCAGGATAAGTATGGACAGATAAAAGAAGCTCATTCCATATCGGCTGGTCTTGATTATCCGGGAGTTGGGCCCGAACATGCATATCTGAAAGAAAAGGGTTTAGCAAGATATGAGAACATACTTGACAGCGAAGCTCTTGAAGCATTTAAAATTCTTTCACATCTTGAAGGCATAATACCTGCACTCGAAAGTGCACATGCCGTAGCCTATGCCGTAAAAATTGCTCCGAATTTAGACAGGGATAAAATTATTGTTATCAATCTGTCAGGCAGAGGCGATAAGGATATTGATACTGTATATAAATTATTAAAGGACAGTTTATAAGGTAATTTTCTATAAGATAATTTTAAATAATTATTAAAACTTAGACAGATAAAAAAATATGAAAGCTATAAAAAAAGAAAAAGTAAAAGAAAACAGAATATATAATGTTTTTAATAAATTAAGGGGCAACCGCAAGAAAGCTCTTATCCCTTTTATCACATGCGGCTATCCTTCTGCTGATGGTTTTATGAAATTGTTTGATGTTCTCGAAAAAAGCGGAGCGGATATTATTGAAATTGGAATCCCTTTTTCGGACCCTCTGGCTGATGGACCGGTTATTCAGGCAACATCAAAAATTGCTCTTGAAAATGGTATCAACACAGATACAATTATGGATGTCGTTATTAAAATAAGGGGCAAAAGCAGTATTCCTATTGTTTTTTTGACTTATTTTAATACTGTTTACAGATATGGTATTGATAAATTTCTTAAGAGAGCTTCGGGCGCAGGAGTAGACGGTCTGATAATTGCTGATCTGCCTTTAGAGGAATTTTATAATTACATGCAGCTTTTTAATGATTCTTCTATCGACAAAATAATGCTTGCCTCTCTTACATCAAGCAAAGAAAGATTATATAAAATTTCAAATATTTGTAAAGGTTTTCTTTACTGTGTAGCAGTAAAAGGAGTGACGGGGATAAGGGATGGAATAAGCAGTGAAGTAAAAGACTTTTTGGTAAAACTCAGGAATATAACAAATCTTCCACTGGCTCTTGGATTTGGAATATCAAATCCCGAACAAATAAATGAAGTTAAAAAATATTGTGACGCAATAATTATTGGAAGCAAGATACTTTCCCTGCTTCTTGATACTGATGATTTTAACAATGGCTTAAGTAAAGTGGAAGAATTTATGATAGAGGTAAATACCGTTTTAAAGTAAATTAAGGATTTGCAAGAGAAAAGTTTGCTAAATTTAAGAAAAAGATAAAAAAATGAAAAAACAACAAATAGATATATTAATGATTGATAACTATGACTCGTTTACTTTTAATCTGGTGCAGTATTTAGGGATACTGGGGGCTAAAATAAAAGTTTGCAGGAACGATAAGATTGGCCTGACTGATATAGAAGAAATGAAACCATTAAAAATTGTAATTTCTCCTGGTCCCGGAAGGCCTGCAGATGCAGGGATTTCCAACAGTTTAATCAAACACTTTTATAAGAAAATACCAATTTTGGGAGTTTGTTTAGGTCATCAATGTATAGGAGAAGTTTTTGGAGCAGATATCATAAATTCCGGCATTGTTGTACATGGGAAAACTTCTTTGATTTACCATGATGATAAGACAATTTTTAAGGATTTGGACAATCCTTTTAGAGCAGCAAGATACCATTCTCTAATTATAAAAAAAGATACTATTCCATCATCCTTTGAAATATCGGCAAATACTGAAGATGATATTATTATGGGAATAAGGCACAGGAAATATAGATTGGAAGGTATACAATTTCATCCCGAATCTTTTTTAACATCCTTAGGTATAAAAATACTTGAAAATTTTTTATCTTATTAGGGTAATATAGATTAACTTGCCTGATTTCTCAATTTTTCTTCAATCATTATATTAGCTAATATTTTTAATTAACACGGCAACATATTATTTTACCATGGTTATTGCCATGTATCTATTATTTTTTATGTTTTATAAAACTTAATATTGCAACACTCAGGTTGATCATAGTTTTGTCTGGTTACCTGGACTGGATCATGGTCGATTCTTTCAGCCCCAGGATCAGGATGACACAAACTGCCAGCATCCCTACCAGAATCAGTAGTGAGGGTGTGAATGAACCATCTTTGCTCTTTAATGCTTCCATGGCATAGATAAAGACCACAGATGCTTGCCCAGCCAGATTGAGAAGACCATTGGACGTAGCTGCCGGTAGTCCGTTAAATTCCCTGTTTTCTTTTTTGCATTGTTCTATTTATAATATATGAGAACTTGGTGTTGGTTGTTTTAATAATTTTTGTATAAATTAATATTATGACAAAAAAGTCAATGGGTAATTTTGGATGGGCAATTAATTTCTCGATTCTTATTGGAATACTTGCGCTTATCATGTTTATAATTCTTTTTATTGCAGCGCTTTTTATAAGGACTCCCGAAAGCAAGGACGTTTTAAAATATTTTGACAGCACTTTCCTTGTCAAGGCAACAAACTATAATAAAACGGTTCTCCTGATTTCAATTGCTGAAAGATTTTTAACCTGGATTTTTATGGCAGGAATAATTTATATATTCTGGAAGAATTCTTATACCAGCAATAGAGTTCCCATAATATCGGCATCTGCGCTATTTGCGCTTTTTATTATGATTTTATTCTTAATTGTACTGCCTCTTCAATATTACAGAGAATTTGTGCTTAGCCATAGATTTGGTCTCTCCAATCAGACGCTCTCCTCCTGGTTTATTGATATATTAAAGGAAAGAGGCCTGTCTCTTATAATCAATACCGTGGGATTATCAACTGTTTATGCTTTAATAATCTATCTGCCAAAACACTGGTGGATAGCAGCAGCATCATTATTTATTCTGTTTGCTATCATTTCAAGTTTTATTTCCCCGGTGGTTATAGACCCTTTATTTTATAAATTTTCTGTTCTTGAGGATAAGCAACTGACAAATGAGATAATCAAAATAACTGAAAAAGCCGGTGTGAACATAGGCAGCATACTTATTGCAGACGCAAGTAAAAAAACAAAAAAGATTAATGCTTATTTTACCGGTATTGGAAAAACTGAAAGGATAGTAATCTATGATAACCTGCTCAACCAATATACTAAAAAAGAAGTGCTTTCTATTATAGCTCATGAAGTAGGACATTGGAAAAATAAACACATGATAAAAAATTTAGTCATGGAGGCCGCAGGGATAATAATTCTTTTTTTTATTC
>JAMCVO010000592.1 GCA_023475715.1 Actinomycetota bacterium | reverse complement strand
ACCTCTACACCAAAAATATTATAAAGGGCTCAATTCATGTATATATTGGTCAGGAAGCCATAGCTGTAGGGGTATGCAGCAATTTAAACAGTAAAATCGGAGACTGCATTACTACAACGCACAGGGGTCATGGACATGTAATTGCCATGGGTGGAGATGTTAAAACTATGATGGCGGAATTATTGGGAAAAGAAACCGGTATCTGTAAGGGCAGGAGCGGCTCAATGCATATTGCGGATATTTCCAAAGGAATATACGGTGCGAATGGTATAGTTGGTGCCAGTATCCCAATTGCAACAGGCTTGGCTTTTTCTGCAAAATATGATAATAAAAATTTTGTTTCAGTTACATTTTTTGGCGATGGAGCATCAAACCAGGGAGTTTTATACGAATCATTAAATTTAGCTGCTGTATGGAATTTACCTGTTATTTTTGTTTGTGAAAATAATAGATATGCACAAACCACGCCCGCAAAAGACACTACTGCCGGGAAAGATATAAAATCAAGAGCTGAATCATTCGGAATTGAAAGCATTAAAATTGATGGAATGGATGTTGAAAAGGTATATGAAGAATTTAAAAGAATAATAGATCTAGTAAGGAAAGAAAAAAGGCCATTTTTTGCAGAAGTGTTGACTTATAGATTCAAAGGACACTGGCAGGGCGATCCTGAAGTTTATAGAAGCAGAGACGAAGTAAAAAAATGTATAAGTGAAAGTTGTCCCATAAAAAACTTCAGAACAAAATTAATTGAGAAATATAATGTATCATCAGAAGAAATCAATAATTTAGAAAAACAGGTAAAACAAATTATTGAACAAGCAAAAGATTTTGCAATCAGCAGCAAAGAACCTGAAAGCAATCTTTTAGATAATATATATAGTGATGGGGTTGTGCAATGAGAAAAATAACATATGCGGAAGCAATAAATGAAGCTATAGAAGAAGAAATGAAAAGGGACCCCAAGGTATTTTGTCTTGGTGAGGATATCGGTCCTCACGGAGGTGCCTTTCAGGTGACACGGGGATTATTTGATATTTTTGGACAAGATCGAATCATAAATACGCCAATTTCTGAATTGGGATTTACCGGTCTTGCTGTCGGTGCAGCAATGAAAGGGCTTAGGCCAATTGTGGAATACATGTATATCGATTTTACTCTTTTAGCCATGGATCAGATTATTAATCAGGCTGCTAAACTGCGGTATATGACTGGCGGGAAAGTACAAATACCTATAGTATTTAGAACTCAGGGCGGAGCCGGCAGATCAAACGCCGGCCAGCACTCTCAAAGCCTGGAAGCATTATTTTACCATATACCAGGACTTAAAGTTATAATGCCTTCATCTCCATATGATGCCAAAGGTCTGTTAAAAGCGGCCATCAGGGATAATAATCCGGTAGTATTCATAGAGCATAAACTGCTTTATACAAAAGAAGGCGAAGTTCCGGAAGAGGATTATATTGTCCCAATCGGCAAGTCAGAGATAAAGAGAGGTGGAACTGATCTTACCGTTGCTGCCTATTCCAATATGGTGTTTAAAACTCTGGCAGTTGCAGAAAAATTAATGGGAAAAATTGATATTGAAGTTATAGATTTAAGGACTTTGGTGCCGCTTGATGTTGAAACAATAATAAAATCGGTTAAAAAAACAAATAAATTAGTAATTGTGCAGGAAGCTGTCAGGAGAGGCGGAGTAGCTTCAGATATATCATCTCAGGTAGTTGAAAAAATATTTGATTATCTTGATTCACCGGTAAAAATTATTGCCGGAGAGAACACGATAATTCCTTATTCTCATAGTTTGGAATCGCTGGCAATTCCCAGCGAGGAATTGATTGAAAAGGAAATAATGGAATTTTTAGAATTAAAATAAAATATAAATAGTTGTTTTTTTATAAAAACTTTTTGTTCTTCGCTGTACTTTAATTTTCTTAACACTGGTCAGACCAGCTTACAGCTTAATATTAAGAAATTTTTTTAGTTAATGTCAATTGTTTATTTTTAAATACATATTGCAATAGCACTATTAAATTAATAAACATTACAATTTATTTTTAATTTATTAATAGCAGAGGATTATTATATGGAAATATGCAGGTCATTATTGTTCATTCCCGCAAGTAGTGAAAAAATGCTGAATAAGATTGATATCTTAAAACCGGATGCATTTATCCTTGATCTGGAAGACAGCGTTCCGGCATTTCAAAAAGATCAGGCAAGGAAAAATATAAAAAATAAATTAGAAAAAATGAATTCGGGCACCAAGATAAAGTTATTCATAAGGGCCAACGATCTTGGCTCGGAATATTTTTATAAAGATATTGAAGAAACAATAGATCCAAAAATTGCCGGATATATGATTCCTAAATTTGAAAACTTCAATAAATTAAATGAAGCAATAAGCTTAATATCGAAAAAGGAAAAAGAAAAAAATATGGAATCCGGAAGGGTAAAACTAATTTTAATGATTGAAAATCCAAGAGGAATTATTGAGCTTAACAATCTTGGTAGATATAATCATTTATTGCAAAGACTGACAGCATTAACTATTGGGTGGGAAGATTTTACAAAAGACATAACTGATTTTGATGAAGTTGCTCCGGAATTACTGGATTTTATAAGAATGACACTCATGCTGTATGCAAAAGCAAATAAGCTGCTGACAATTGATACCGTCTATAGAAATTTTACTGATGATGAAGGGTTAAAAAGAGAAGTCATTAAAGTGTCAAAACTTGGCTTTAATGGCAAGCTTGCAATTCATCCAAGACAAATAGATATTATAAATAGTTGTTTCATGCCCAGTGATGAAGAAATAAAAAAAATGGAAATTATCCTGCTCAACAAAGACCGGCTGGAGAAAGAAGGTGCAATTAATATTGATGGCGTAATGTATGACCCTCCTCATCTTAAATGGGCTTTAAAGATAAAAGAATATTTAACTAAAATAAATGAAAGGGCTTAGAAACCTACATGGATACTATTGGCAAAATGATAGATAAGGCACTGGCTGCTCTGGCCAAATGGGAAAAGGAGCCACAGCAAAAAATCGATGCCGTAGTCAGGACGGTTGCAAAAGCTGTTTATGATAATGCAGAGGAACTTGCAAGACTTACAGTAAATGAAACAGGACTTGGAAACTATGAAGATAATCTTAGCCAGGACAGAAGAAAATCAGAAATTATATGGCACAGTCTTAAGGGCAAAAAATCAGTCGGAATTATAAATATTGATAGCCAATTAAATATTGTAGAAATAGCAAAACCGGTAGGTGTGGTGGGAGTAGTTCTGCCTGTTACAATTCCTGTTACAAATTTTATGGCAAATTCCATGTTTGCGCTTAAGTGCGGAAATTCTGTCATACATGCGCCGCATCCGAGTGCAAAAAAAACTGTTGCCAGAACTGCCAAGCTGGTAATTGATGCAATATCAAAATATGACATTGACAAAAATCTTATACAATACTTGAGTGAACCTACAAAAGAACTTACCCAGCAGCTTATGAGTTCGGTGCATGTAGTTGTTGCAACCGGTGGTATGGGTATGGTAAAAGCTGCTTATTCAAGCGGAAGACCTGCATATGGAGTTGGTCCAGGAAATGTCCAGGCTATAATTGACAGAGATGCAGATATTGATGATGCTGCCAGGAAAATTATTGCAAGCAGATCCTTTAACTATGGTCTGCCATGTGCTTCAGAACAGGCAGTTATAGTACCGGAAGAGATGCTTGATGATATAGTAGCCTCTTTTATAAAAAATGGAGCACATTATATAGACAGGGATGAAGATATATTAAAAATAAAGGATTCTTTATTTAAAGATGGTATTCTAAGAAAGGAATCCCTGGGAGTATCTGCTTATACTGTAGCAAGAAATGCCGGGATAGATATACCCAAAGATGCAAAAATAATTCTTTTAAAAGGAGATATAAACAAACATGATCAAGTTCTAAGACAGGAAAAATTATCACCGGTTACTATGATATATACATATAACAGTTTCCATGAGGCTGTAAAAATTGCAAAATCAAATCTGGAGATTGCCGGCAAAGGACATTCTGTTGTTATACATTCCAATACCAAAGAGCACATAGAAGAACTTGCAGAAGCTGTTTACGTAGCCAGAGTAGTTGTAAATCAGCCCTGCAATTTTAATGCAGGTGGAGGATTTACTATTGGTTATGCGCCAACCACAACACTCGGATGTGGAACATGGGAAAATAATATTTTATCGGAAAATTTAACTTATAAGCATCTTATGAATGTTACAAGGATCGGATATCCTATAATTGGCAAAATTCCCACAAGTGAGGAAATTTGGAAATTTTAAACATCACTAACTTTGTGCTTGTATTAAACTAAATATCGGATATATTTTGAAACGAAAATAACTTGTTGATAGATGTCAGGGAAAAAGTGGTTATTTAAAAAAACAGCCAAAGCCGTAAAGAAGCTGTACAATCTAAATGATTTAATCAAATATGTCTTTCAGTTTTATTTCAGCATAGGCTATGCAGGTATCGGCTGCGCCGTAGTATATCTTTATATTGCCTTGTTCATATAAGGCTCCACAGGTAAAAATCACGTTGCCAAAGAATCCATTTAATTCATAATCCATTTCAGGTTCAATTACCGGTTTTTCAGTTCTTTCAATAACCTTCCAGGGTTCATCAGCATCCAGCAAAACTGCACCAAGACAGTAACGGTGAGCCTTTGACGCTCCGTGGTATATTTCCATCCAGCCTTTTTCTGTTCTGAATGGAACTGCACCACAACCTACTCTTCCATTATCCCAACAACCTTCCCTTGTACCCATCACTCTTACATGGTTGCCCCAGCTGATAAGATCATCTGATGCCGATATCCACATATCTCTTACCCCAAATTCGGCAGACACAGGGCGGTTTAAGGCATAATATTTACTGCTTATCTTTTCAGGAAAAATTGCAACATCCTTATTATCAGGTACAAAGATTACCCCATGCCTTGTAAATGTAATAAAATCAATCGTTGATGCCAGACATACTGCAACCCCGGTCATATCAGAGACTGCACTGTAACTTATATAATACCTCCCATCAATTTTGGTTATTCTGGGGTCTTCTATGCCAAATCTTTCATATTTGTTTTCCGGGAACATGGCAGGCTCTTTATCTATTTGAAAATCAAAACCATTCTTGCTCCTGGCTATCCTGAAATGAGAAATGGAGGTAAGGTATTGACCCGAAGGTGTCCTTATGACACGGGGGTCTGAAAAGTCTATTGCGGTATCGCTTTTATTTAATTCCTTTACAATAAGTTTACCTGTTTCTACATTCAGAAAAGGTGCTAATTCTTTTTTTGGGTCATTGTTGATTGGTTTTTCAGCAACCCTCATAAGAAGCAATATTTCTTCTTTAAATACTGCAACACCACAATTAAAAACACCGGCAACTTTAAAATCGGATCTTGATGGTTTTACATCTTCTGGTTTTACTATCGGATTTTTCTCCGACCTGAATATTTTCATATTTTATCTTGGTAATTTTATAGACAGAGACCTGCCATTAATTATCAATAACCGGTGTATTACCTTTGTTTTAATTACATACCAGCAACTTTACTATAACCTGATATATGGATTATGGCAATACCGAAGTATGGTATCCAGTATGGCCAATATGGGGAGAGCTTGAAAGTAATTTATGATATAATCTATAGTGAATAAAATAAAATTTCCTCAGAGTATTGCAGTATCAGTATTATATCATTGGGATCGTAATTTCAGAATTGTAATAAGGGTGCTAAGAGGTGTTATTTGGGAAAACTCAAGAAAGTTTTAAGAGAAAAAAGTAAAAGCATAAATGGGATATACATATCATCATATGTGCCGAGAAAATGCGGTATTGCTACTTATACAAAAGATTTAACCAGAGCTATCAACCTTATAAATCCATACTCCAAAGCAGGGATTCTGGCATTAATCAGGCCGGAAGATAAAATTGATTATCCTCCGGAAGTTAAATTTAAAATCAATCAGTATAAAATTGATTCATATACTAAAGCTGCTGAGCAAATTAATAAATCCAGAGCAGATATAGTTGTTTTAGAGCATGAATTCGGCCTATATGGCGGTGAATTTGGGGGATATATTATTAAACTGATAGAAATGATAAAAAAACCCTTAATCGTTACTGCTCACACAATACCTGATGATGCCAATAAAGGATATGGTTTAGTCCTAAAGGATGTAATTAAATTTGCAGAAAAAGTAATAGTTATGATGCCCGACAGCTTGCAGAAACTTATAACAAGATATAACTACCCAAAAGAAAAAATAGAAATTATCCCCCATGGTGTTCCCGATATAGCTCTGGAGCCTACCGATAAATATAAAAAGAAAAAAAATTTAGCTGGCAGAATAATTCTCGGGAATATAAATCTTTTGTCGGAAGTCAAAGGAATTGAATACACGATAGAAGCTCTAAGAGAGATAAAAAAGTATTACCCCAACGTTCTTTATCTGATAATCGGCCAGACACATCCGGTAGTATTGCAGGGAGAAGGTGAAAAATACAGGAATTTTCTAAAAGAAAAAATAAAACAGAGTAAATTGCAGGAGAATGTAAAATTTATAAATGAGTATCTAACTTTGGAAGATCTCATTGAATGGTTAAAAGTAATAGACATATATATAACGCCATATCTGAACCCGCAGCAATCTGCTTCAGGTGCTCTGGCGTATGCAATCGGAGCAGGGAAAGTATGTATTTCAACTCCATATTTATATGCAAAAGATGTCCTGGCACAGGGAAGAGGCATAATTGTACCCTTCCGGAATTCTCAGGCTATTGCGGATGCCGTAATAGATATATGCAGCAACCCTCAAAAAAAATCAGCAATTGAAAGGAAAACATATAAATTCGGGAGATTGATGACCTGGTATAATGTAGCCCTTCAGCACCTCGAATTATTCGATGAAGTTATAAGCAAATACAAAGTATAGAATCTTTTAACATTATTAAACTAAAATTTTTTACTAAAAAAATTAAAAATCGTTTTTAAATCATATTGGCAAAAAGTTCTATGGATCCTCTAAAAAAAATAAAATCAATGACTACGGATATCGGAATTTATCAGCATGGAAGGTTGAATGAACCCAATCCTGAATTTGGATATGCTATAGAAGATCAGGCGCGAGCTCTTATTGTTGCTAATGAGTTTAAAGACGAAAATTTAAAGAGGATTTATTTAAATTTCATTACGAAAGCAAAAAGAGAAGATGGTTTACTTCACCATTTTTATTATGAAAATAATAGTAGGGGTTTATTTGAAGATGGTTTATTTAAAAATGAAGAATATAATTCAAAACAGAATATAAAAGAAGCTTATGGTCTGACATTATGGTCCCTTCTGGCAACAGAAAATAACGGGAATAAAAATATTATGGAAATTATTAAAAATTTAACTGGAGATGCTCATAGCTGGACTTCCCCAAGAGCAATATCAGCAGCATTATTAGGTTTATTAAATCTTGATTCCCAGTGCAGTTTAGAAAAGGAACTAAAAGTAAAACTGCATAATTATTATTTTGAAACACATTCTGATAATTGGGAATGGTTTGAAGATTATCTTGTATATGCAAATGCTCTCATTCCATGGACGTTATGGGAAATTTATCTTAAAAGAAAATGCAAAATCAGCTTTGAAATCGCAGAAAGAACAACGGAATTCTTAATAAACAATTGCCAGGAAAATAAGATTCCCTCATCTGTTGGAAATAAAGGCTGGTATACCAGAGGCGGCAATAAAGCTTTGTTTGACCAGCAGCCTATTGATCCAGGATATATGGTTTGCTGTCTTGAAAAAGCATATTATGCAACAAAAGATAATATATATTTGTTCTGGGCTGAAAAATGGTACAAATGGTTTTGGGGCAATAATATAAACAGCATTCCACTTATAGATGAAAATTTTGCCTGTTACGATGCATTAATTCCTGAAGGTGTAAATTTAAACCAGGGAGCTGAATCAAATATATGTTTTTTAATGGCATATCTTGCCGCAAAAAGACTGGGTCTGGACTCGCCAGTAGCTAAAGTTATTTAAAAATCGGGGGGCAAATTCACTTCTGTGGATTTAATCTTTTTTAGCCTTGCAAGTTTATAAGCATATTTATATTGTTTTGCAACTACTTCCCATGAAGCAACTTCATCAAGATATTTTTTCAGATTTTTTGAAAGCCCTTCCCTTAAATTTTTATCACACGCAAGTCTTATCACATTTTCTTGCAGCATCTTCTTTGTTGTAAATAGTAATCCGCCCTTACACTCAAGTGTCTGAGCAGTAAGCCCTTCCATGGGAGCAGTTGTTATATATGGTTTATTTAAGGCTATGATTCTTGCAAGAGTCCCTGATTGCGTTTCATCAACAGAAGGCAAAACGATAAAATCACAAACAGCCATGACTTTATAATAAATTTCTCCCCTGGGTATAAATTCATAATGATGTGCAAATCCCTTTTGTTCCAGAAGTTCAATTTCCTGTATATATTTCTGATAGTCACAAAAGTGATTAGGATCTCTCATTGCACCTGCTGCCAATAAATCCCATGACTGTCCTGTCCTCTTTGCTATTTCCTGAGATATTTCTTCCCACATGGAAGTTAATATATCCCATCTTTTATTTGACTGGATCCATCCAACCAGGCCAACCAGGTTGTTACTCAAATATTTCAATTTATTAAGTCCCAGTTCCTCTTTTAATCTTGGGATATCTTCGGTTTTCCACTGCATGTCAGGCCTTGCTCCATGTGGAACTATCATTATATTTGCTGGCATCTGCCATTTTCTTTGCGAAAAAGTCCAGTTCAGCCTCCATTTCTGGTACTCATGCTTAAAAATTACAACATCTGCTTTTCTGCAAAGTTCGTAAATAAAATTTTCTTCGAAATCTTTAAGTCTTCCATGTATAGTATGTGGCTCAACCACAATTGGATAATCGCTGATTGCATCAAGCAATTCCAGGAATCCCTGGTTTCCATCTCCCATGCCTCTTTCATCAACATACTCATATAAGCCGTATTCATGCTCAATATGAATAACATAGGGATTTAATTTTTTGATTTTTTTAACAACAGGTTTCCACCAGAAACGATTTTTCATATCAATTAAAGGAAAAACTCCCTCTCCAGCACAATCAATGTGGCTGATAACCAGTACATCTCTGGTTGGATACATTTTTTGAATGAATTCCCTGGCTTCTTCTACAAAAGTAGCAATACCGCATAGTCTTGGGGCATAACTTGATATCAATACAACAGGTTGTCCTTTAGCCATTATTATTTATCACCTAACTTAATTTTAAAAACTATATTTTAGCAAAAAAATATTTTTTAAAAAACCTTGAAACTTTATTTTTATTTGTAAGTATTATACCATTTTTCTAATTATGGAAAAAAATATATCTTTTTCTAATTTTATGAAATTCCCAAACCTTTTAATTGCCCTATCTTTAAGAGAAGATAAAAACATGAAAGTCTATTATGAGTTTGGGAAAGATGATAGAGCATTAATTAATAGGGAAAGATTTTTAGGTAAATTAGGGCTTTCGGAAAAAAATGTTATTGGTGTTAAGTCAGTAAATGGAGATAATACAGAAATAGTTACAAAAGAGGATAGAGGAAATTTTATTTACAATACGGATGGTCTAATAACTAATGAGAAAAATGTTTATCTTTCCATAACTATTGCCGATTGTTTACCCATTGTAATTTTTGACCCTCAAAAAGAAGTGATAGGTTTAATCCACAGCGGGTGGAAAGG
This sequence comes from Actinomycetota bacterium, assembly GCA_023475715.1. The sequence goes on along the minus strand of JAMCVO010000592.1, from coordinate 9,859 downwards.
GTTAGAGAAAAAGATCATTGAAAACGCTATAAAAAAGATGGAATTGAATTTTGGTGTTAATTCCAAAGAGTTGCTTGCAGGTATAGGGCCGGGAATTGGAGTCTGTCATTTTGAGGTAAAAGAGGATTTTCCGGCAAAATTTAAATCTTATTCCGAGGCAATCATAAAAAAAGACGGGAAAAGCTATGTTGATTTAAAGCTAATAGCAAAAAGACAGATGGAAGAAGCCGGCGTTAAGCCGGAAAATATATACGTAAGCTCCGTTTGTACTTACTGCCAGGCAGATACTTATTTTTCTTACAGAAAAGATAAATCCGAACCTGTACAGGCAATGATGTTTATTGCAGGGATGAAATAAAACCCTAAGCTATCTCTTACTATAATTTTCACTTACAAGTCATCCAATAACTTAGGGTTTTATCTGCTTTACTGTTTATTCCTTTTTCTTTGACATTTTACTGATGCCCCAAAATAGAACTCCCAAGCCCATCAAAAATATGCCTATACCAATCGGGCCGCTCCAAAAAAGAACTACAAACATATCACCCATTTTCCCCTCCCTTAATTATTAGTTGTTGTAATTAAAAACTTATTTGAAACATTCCTGAAAATAAATTTGTTTAAAAGTAGATAAACCGTTTTATTATAGATTAAATGATATAATAATTATATTCGGATGTCTAAAATTCTTCTAAGGCGGAGAGGATAGCTGTTACTGTCATTTTTAGAAAAATTATGAAACTTTCAACTCAATACGGAAATAAAAAAATAGAATTTGAACTGGAATACAGAAACAGAAAGACTTTGGCAATTCAGGTTAAACCAATTGATAAAGTATTGGTTTTATCTCCCAGGGGACTTTCCGAACATATAATTAAGGAAAAAGTCAAATCAAAGGGGAAGTGGATCCTGAAAAAGCTGCTGGATTTTGAAGATGTCGGTTATATTCCGTTTAACAGGGGATTTGCTGATGGCGAAATCTTCATGTATCTTGGAAGAAACTATTTTCTCCAGTTATTTTTTGACAGCAGCCTTACAAAACTTAAGGTGAAACCGTCTGACGGAATACTTATAATTTATGCTCCTACAAAAGACCCTGCAATATTAAAAAAACTAATGGAGAGATGGTGCAGAAAAGAAGCAGAGAAAGTAATATTAAAAAGAATCGAATACTACAAACCAAAATTTAGCACAGGGCCGGTAAAAATAAAAATAAAAGAACAAAAGAGAAGGTGGGGAAGCTGCAGTTCCCGTGGCAGTATTTATTTTAACTGGAGAATAATTATGGCACCACCGTTAGTGATAGACTATATAATTGTCCATGAAATGAGCCATTTGATTCATAGAAATCATTCGCCTGAATTCTGGAAACAGGTTGGAACAATACTTGCTGATTATAAGGTGCGTAAAAAATGGCTAAGGGATCATGGTATTAAAATGAATCTTTGAGCCAGGTTCCAAGGGATATTTCTGAAATATTAAAAACAGTTTTACCAAAAACTCTGTATTTCATTTTAGCTACTTTTGTTTTAGCTAAATATTGATAACGCAGGCATTGTTATTTTATAATTATTCAAAAAAAATTTCTAGTGTATATTTATTTTATTTTAATATATACTATATTTAAATTAGTATATACTTTAAGAAAATACTTTTTATATTTGTAATCTTTATTAATTAAAAGGTTTAAAATGGGAATTTCAATATTATCTAAAAAAGGCTGGGTAGTAATACCCAATGAAATAAGACAAAAATATGGCTTAAAAAAAGGTGATAAAGTTAATATAGTTGAATACGGTGGTGTTATATCAATTATTCCAATTCCCAGAGATGTGATCAAAGAGACTGAGGGGCTTTTTAAAGGGAGTTCTTCTCTGACGGAAGCTTTATTGAAAGAAAGAGAGAAAGATAAAAAGTTTGAAAATTGATACTGTAAAAGAAGGTAATTTCAATACTTTGTCATTAAAAAATAGTGATAGCGGCATCAGCAATAATGGCATTTCTAATTATGTTTTGGACAGTTATGCAATACTGGTGTATTTTCAGGGTGAAGAAAAAGGCAGTGATTTTGTCAGAAGTTTGTTTGAAAAAGCTTCAGAAGGGAAATGCGGCCTTTATCTTTGTGTTATTAATCTTGGTGAAGTTCTTTATATTATTGAGAAAAAAATGGGTCTTCAAAGTGCTCAATTGGCTTTATCCCGAATAAAAGCAATTCCGCTGGAAATAATAATTGCAGATGAAGAAATTACGCTGCAGGCTGCACATATTAAAGCTAATTTTGCAATTTCTTATGCTGACTGCTTTGCGGCATCTGTCTGCATTGCTAAAAATGCATTATTGGTTACAGGAGACTCTGAGTTTAAATTATTAAGAAATATAATAAATATAAACTGGATATGAGTAGTGGCACGGTTGACTTTATTTTTACCTGCATTATCCTTTTGATTTTGGCATATTAAAATAAAATCAAGGAGCCAAATTGATTAAGTTAGTAGCAATAGATCTGGACGGAACATTATTTGATTCAAGTTCAAATATAAGTGACAGGAACAAACAATCAATTTCCAGATGTCTTGAAAATAATATTAGAGTAATAATTACTACCGCTAAAACCACGTATTGGGTGAAAAAATTAATCACTTCCCTGAATTTAAAGGATCCTCAGATAGCTTCGGCCGGAGCAGCAATTATAGACTCTGATTTAACTCCGATATTTACAAAAAAAATTCCATTTAAACATTATAAAAAAATGGTTGAGCTGGCCAGGAAGTATAATATTGGGTTCTGTTCCAGTTGTATTGATGGTTTTGTATATTATGAAAGTGATAATCCTTATTTAAAATATGTTTGGGAAACTGGCGAGCAGCCAAAATTGACTGGTGATTTATTGGATGCAAATATTACAAAGCAGGTTTTGCTGGTTACAGCAACAGTCCAGGAAAATCATATATTTAATAAAGTGTTATCAGAAAATTTTAGGGGAGATCTCAAAATCAGGAGAGGGGGACCTTATTTTCTTGCAGCCTATAACAAAATGGCTGGAAAGGCTTCTGCACTGAAAAAAATTTTAAAGATCCTGAAAATCAGCAGCAAGAATATAATGGCAATCGGAGACAGTGAGTCTGATTTAGGAATGATAAAACTTGCAGGAATTGGGGTCGCTATGGGTAATGCATCTGAAGTAATGAAATCTGCCGCAGATTTTATTGTTAAAGATAATGATAATGACGGGGTTTCCGAAGCGATAGAGAAATTTTGTTTTAAATCCAGAAATACTAGTTGACATTATAAAATTTGACTATATAATTGATAATTAATTAAATTAATTAATATTTAAAAAAAATCTGACAAAATAATTAAATGCCAATTTTAGGTCTGAATGCCAAGTTAGGGAAAAAAGTAAATAGAGAACTGGTATTAAAAACTATATATAATTACAGGCTGATTTCCAGGGCGGGTATCGCCAATATTACCGGATTAACACCAGCATCGATTACCAAAATTGTAAATGAATTTCTGGATATCGGAATAGTTCGTGAAATAAGTAAAGGAAAAACATTTTCTGGAAGAAAGCCAGTTTTTATAGATATTAATTCCGACAGTTACTTCATTATTGGAGTTTATATAGCAAGAAAAAGCATAAACGGAATCATAACTAATTTAAATGCTGAAATTATAAAAAGAGTGGAATATAACAAATCCCTTCTGGAAGATCCAAATCTTCCACAAGAAGTTATTAAATTAATAGATGAATTATTAAAAATATCAGGAATAAATAAAGAAAAAGTATTGGGTATTGGAATGGCTGTACCAGGACCGATAAATTCAAAAAGTGGAGAAGTAATTTACAGGAAATTAAGTGAAGGCCCTCCATATGTTTGGGTAAGAGTTCCATTAACAGAAGCTGTTTTGGAGAGATTCGGCATTCCCGTGTTTGCAGATAATGATTCCAATGCAAGCGCCGTTGGGGAAAGCTGGTTTGGCAGCGGAATGGAGTTTAAGAATTTTATTTTGATTAGTTTTGGAGAAGGTCTGGGAGGCGGGCTAATTCTAAAGAATAGGTTATACAGGGGAGAAGATGATATTGTTGGAGAAATCGGTCATATAACCATAGATGTAAATGGCCCAAAATGTAATTGCGGCAATTTTGGCTGTCTTGAATTATTTACAAAAAATAAAACAATAATTGAAAAATATAATGTTTTATCAAAGAAATATCCAAATAGCAAATTAACCAATAAGCATATCGTCAATGTGGAAGATATTTATAATTTTGAGGATAAAAATGATCCGTTATATAATGAAATATTGGATTACCAGGCCACATATCTGGGAATTGGTATAGTAAATATTATAAATGTTTTAAATCCGCAGGCAGTTATCATAATCACAAATGAGATAAAAAAGATAGACATCAACCCGTTGCTGGAAAAAATCAGTGATTTTGTCAGGAAAAGGGCTTTTCCCGTGGTAAGAGAGAAGGTAAAGATAATACCCGGTAAATTGGGAAACGATGCCCAATTAATTGGTTCGATAAGTCTGGTATTAAGAGATTTTTTCAATCTGCGTGATTTTTAATCATGTAAAATATAAGAAATTTTTTTATTTTTATAAATATTAATTAAATTAATTAAAAGTAATAATGTTTTAGGAAAGGGATTTTATGAACAGCAAGATACCGAAATGGATGGGCAAATTACCGTATGAACCTGATAAAAAAGTTCCGATAAGAGTAGACAAAGAAGATGTGGGGGTTACCAATATCTATGGTAATGGCAAAGAAAGGATGTGCTGTCATACTTATATAAGCACTGATAATATCCTGATATCTCACTGGATTGTTCCGGCAGGACAGTCTTTCCAACCTCCGGATCTACACTCAGGAGACGAACCATACTATATACTGGAAGGTGAAGCTCATATATTTAATCCGGAGACCGGCCAATTAGTTTCTGCAAAAGAGGGGGATGTTGTTTTCATTCCACGAAAAAGCTGGCATCAGGTTTATAATTTTTCTGACAGGGATGTAATAATTATTGCGATTATTGCAGGCAAACCCTGGGAGGAAAAAGACATGGATTTAGTTGAAAAAAGAGATTTTAAACCTGTTTATTTTAATGAAAAAAAGTAATTAAGGGAGAAAAAATGATCAACGCTTTAAATAATTTGAAGAACTGGCCTAAAAATATTACAGAAAGCATTAATAAAAAAGAAATACTGGTTATCTCTGAAAAGGAAGCATTAAATTTTATCCATGGTAAGGAAAATCAGAATAAAATCTCTTTTTATATCAGCAATGATAAAGTTCATGTCGGGATATTGACGCTGACAGAAGGGAAATTTTCTGATGTAGAGCGCCATAACGGGGACGAAGCAATATGGGTATTACAGGGAGAAATACAAATAAAAACATGGAAGGGAAAAGATGAAGAAGAATCTGTATTTCAAGAATGTTACCATCTTAAAACTAATGATAAGTTTATGATTCCGGAAGGATATAATCATCAATATTTTAACCTGTCAAGTAATTCAGCAAAAATATTGTTTGCTATCAGTCCTGATTTGTAATACTGGTTTATTTTTAAAAAAGAAGTTTTTCTTGATGAATAACATTAACACGATAGAGGAGGTGGCATATTGAAAAAATGAGATTTGCTTGGGTGCTGTGCTTAGGGGCTTTTTAGTACCAAAACAAATCTCAAGTAAATAATATAAAAGAGTTAATGAAAAAAAGCAATTATTTAAAGAATGGGGGTGAGATATTTCTGTAAATTAATTTTTTGGTATTTTTTATAAAATGGAGGAATTTAAATGAAGAAAGTATTATTAATTTCTTTTGTATTGCTAACAAGTATTATGTTAGTAATAAGCGGTTCCCTGATAGGTTGCAAAACTGTAACAACAACAGAAACCACAACAGCAGCCGAAACAACCACAGCAGCTGAAACAACAGCAGTCGAAACAACCGCAGCAGCTACCACAGCAGAAATTGTTTTAGGAGTTCCGCTTAATTGGTTTACTATGACAGCAATGTCACCGACAGCAGAAAGTTTAAAAGCATGGGAAGACATAGGTGGCGGCAAAGCAACTATTGAAGAGCAAGGTTACGAAGGCTACCGTGATAAACTCTTAATAGAGTGGGCAGCCGGAGGCCAGTCCTATGATGTGGTTGGTGTAAGTGATGAGTGGATAGCTGATTTTGTTGAACCAGGTTATTTGTATGCTTTAGATGATTTTATCGCAGCAACTGATGCTACTTATGACTTCAATGATTTTATCAAGGCTCCAATTGAACTGGTTAGCCAATATCCACAGTCAACAGGGAAGAAATACACAATTCCATATCTTACTTTTTCTCTGGTTTTAGCATATAACACAAGGATGTTTAAAGAAGCAGGTATAGTAGATGAGAATGGTAATGCTAAACCGCCAAAAACAATGGATGAGTTTGTAGAAGATCTTAAGTTACTTACAAAACCTGAAAAGAATCAATATGGGTTTGCGCCTTTGTTTTTAAAAGGTGAGACGGTAACAATTCAGTATGAGCATTGGCACCGGGTATTTACTGGACTGGGCGGTGTACTTGATGCTAACAACAAACCACAGGTTGGAACACCCGAGTCTATAGCAGCTCTTGAGTTAATGAGTGAAATTTTGAAATATTCACCTCCTGGAGCATTAAATTTCCGTGATTTTGAAGTAACAACTTCTATAAAGACAGGGCAAGCTGCAATGGAATTTATTTGGGGTGCATTTGGAGCAGATCTTTTAAATGAGAAGGATAATCCTGAGGCAAAAAATATAGCTTTTGCCCCAACACCGGAAAGTCCAATAACTGGTACACCAATGCCGATGGGAGCAGCATGGGGATTTGGAATTCCTGCCAATGCTAAGGATCCTGCAGCTTCCTGGGAATTTGTGAAGTTTATGAGCACAAAAGAAATCCAGACAGCCGAACTTGATAAGGGTACAGGAACGTTTGGCGCAGGACCTACAAGAACTTCAGTATTTGAAAGTGATGTTGCAAAATCAAAGCCATGGATGGTTACTCAAGGTCAAGTGCTTCCCTTTACCGGATACAGGCCACATCTTCCGCAGTGGACAGAGATATCGGTTATAATATCTGATGAGGTATCAGCAGCTTTGGCAGGACAGAAGAGTGCTGCCGATGCAATGACTGCAGCTCAACAGAAGATAGAAGACTTGATGGCAAAATAGCCAGGTCTGGAAAATAATGCCAGCACTACATTAATTTGTTTAGGTTTTATACCAGACAGGATGTTGCTGGAACTTTTAAGTTATGTTTTATCCTGTAGAGTTCCAGCAACATCAAATATAAGGGAAGTAGTTTTTAGAATAAGAATAATCTAAATTAATACTTATAAACCATTAATGAATTGGATATACTTTAAAACCAAATAAATGCATCGGAAGGTACAGGAGCCAAAATGGAAGGACTAAAGAAGTTTAATATATGGACAAGTATTTTAGATAGCAAGAAGGTAATCAAATACCTGTTTATTGCACCCTCAGCTATTATTTTAATTGCGCTTTCTATATATCCATTTTTATTTCTTGTATATAACTCACTGCGTGATTTTGTACTAACAAAGCCAAAGCAAGCTGCCTTTATAGGAATACAGAACTACATAGCAGTCTTTAAAGACCCCATATTTACTCATTCACTGCTTGTAACCGCTCTTTTTGTGCTTGGGGCTGTAACACTTGAATTTTTAATCGGCTTTGGGCTTGCAATAATTTTGAACAAGCCATTTAGGGGCAGTAGTTTAATAAGAGCTATCCTCCTTATACCGATGATGCTGACCCCGGTTGTGGTAGGACTGCAGTGGAAGTTTCTGCTAAATTCCAGCTTTGGCCTGGTTAATTATTTCATACGCCTGCTTGGCGGCAAGGGTCTTGAGTGGATAGGTTCATATAACCAGGCCCTATTTTCAGCGATATTGGTCGATGCCTGGCAGTGGACGCCTTTTATACTTCTTTTGATGGCGGCAGGGCTCAGATCACTTCCGACTGAGCCATATGAGGCAAGCGCCATTGACGGAGCAAGTGCATTGCAAAATTTTTTCTACTTAACCCTGCCTATTCTAAAACCAGTAATACTTCTTGCCTTGTTCTTTAGGGCAATAGATGCATTTAAAGTATTTGATATTATATATTCCATGACTGGCGGCGGTCCGTCTGATGCGACCATGACTGTCACTCTCTATGACTTCCGCATAGATTTCGAGTTCTTCAAGATAGGCTATGGTGCTGCTATTGCCATAACCGAGGTTATAATAATTAGTTTGTTTTTAACGGGTATAAGCAGGATAACAAGGTCCAGGATATAAAAGCTACAGAAAATATCAATTTAAATTCAAGGTTAGTCAAAAGTTATGAAAGGATGAAGGCATAATGAAGATGCGTTGGGGGAGAAAAAGTAAGAACGCTAGCATTAATGTGCTTAAGATTGTCATATTGTCAATAGCTATTTTTATTACACTCATGCCAATCGTATGGATAATCCTTACCACGTTTAAGCCAGAGCCCATGACCTTTGTCTATCCCCCGGTATGGAAGTTTAAACCCATTTTAGATAACTATATTTCAGCATTTAAAACAAGGCCGCTTTTAAAGTATTTCACTAATAGCGTAATAGTTACCTTGTCAACAACAGCCATATCCATTGTGGTTGGTTCAATGGCAGCATATAGCATGTCCAGGTTTGGTACCGGTGGAAAGAGGCTTGGGTTTACACTGCTCTCGCTTCGTTTTATGCCGGCAATTGCTGTTGTCATCCCGCTATTTCTTGTCTTTTCCAAGGTAAACCTGGGAAGCTTACATCTTATAAATTCAAGGTTAGGATTAATTCTTGCTTACCTGACTTTTAATATTCCGGTATCAATACTGCTTTTAAAAGGTTTTTTTGATGAGATACCGCAGGAACTGGAGGAGGCAGCTTTAGTTGATGGTTCGTCCCATATGGGGGCCATATTTAGAATACTTTTGCCTCTCTCTCTGCCCGGCATTGTAGCTACTGCAGTGTTCTGTATAATATTTTCATGGAACGAGTTCCTGTTTGCACTCATACTGACACGTGCTGAAACTGCTACGCTTCCTGTGGCTATAATGGGCTTTGTAACCGATAGGGGGCTTCTGTGGGGAGAAATGACTGCTGCTTCGGTAGTAATTGTCCTGCCCGTGCTAATATTTTCGATATTTGTTCAGCGTTATCTAATAAGTGGACTAACACTTGGAGCTTTAAAGGAATGAATACAAAAGAATTGTTTTTAGAAATTTTAAATCTTAATTCAAAAATAAGAACTCTGGACTGGGAGTTTGGTTATTGGGGCGGAACGCTAAAAAGATGGTATGATGAAGGACTGCCTAAAATTTCCGGTTTGTCAAAAGAGCTAACTTATGGGGAAGGGGTATGCGGCCCCGGGCTTCACTGGCCAATCCTTAGTTTTGCAGATGATATTGCGCTTGACAGAGACGTACATGATTATTTTAAATTTGATGACAATCTAACAACTTTTCCTTTCAATCACTGGATTTATCCTAAATTTGAGAAAAAAATCATAAAAGAGGATGAAAGCAAGACTGAGCTGTGGGATTCTGACGGAATACGAAAAATAATATTTAAGGATGGGTCGAGCATGCCCTTCTGGCTGGAATTTCCGGTCAAGAACGAAAGGGACTGGGAAGTACTTAAAGAGCAGCGGTTAAGTTTGGCTACACTCAAAAACAGGTATGTCAAAAACATTGGTGACTTTCTCAGGTCTGCAAAATCCAGGTCTTTTCCACTGTGTCTGCTTGGTGATCCCGTTGGTTTTTTCTCAAATTTAGGATAAATCCA
>JAMCVO010000024.1 GCA_023475715.1 Actinomycetota bacterium | reverse complement strand
AATTTTTAAGACCTGTCACAATCCTGTCTTCACCTGGATCAGTGTTATTTCCTTCCTCTTTTGAAAGCCACAGCAGGAATTCTTCCCGATTATTCTGAAATACCTTTTTTGGATTTTCCTTGTTTCCTTCGAATAATAGTGTCAGTTCTGCACTATCCTGTCTTTCTATAGCAATAGCCATATTTTGAGCGTAAAGGACACTCTCGTAATTGGATTTTAAAATATTGTCAATGGAATTTTGAAGGGTGGAAAAATTAATTATCGCAATAATACTATTTGCAGTTATTACTATAAAAATAATAAGGAAAATGTAAAATAATTTTGATTTTATAGTATTCATTTTTTATCACAGGCTTAGATTTTTTTAAACCAACCTATAACCTATCCCTGGTTCGGTCAGTAAATGTTCAGGTTGGGAAGGATTTTTTTCAATCTTTTTTCTTATCTGGCTTATATAAATCCGTAAATAATGAGATTCATTTATATATGTTAAGCCCCAGACTTTTTCAAGCAGATATTTTTGGGTGACTATCTTATCCTTGTTCTGAGCAAGTATCTTTATAATCTCATATTCTATAGGAGAAAGTTTTACATCTTCTTTTCCTGCTTTTACAACCCGTTTTACCAGATCGACACTTAAACCTTTGAAGATAATCACTGGTTCATTAATTTCTTTTTTTGAATGCCTTATAGCCGTCCTTATTCTGGCAAGCAATTCTCCGGGACTGAAAGGTTTGGTAACATAATCATCTGCACCGCTATCAAGAGCAGCTATTTTATTTATTTCCTGTTCCCGTACGGAAAGGATTATAATAGGACTCTTTGAAAATTCTCTTATATGCTTTAATACTTCCAGCCCGTCAATATCCGGGAGGCTTAAATCAAGAAGTATCAGGTCAGGCTTTAAGAAAGCTGCACGTGTAATACCATCACTGCCGCTTTCAGTTTCTTCTGCCTTATAACCATTTGCGGAAAGGACTATATGGAGGAGTTTCCTAATTTCTTTTTCATCATCAATGATTAAAATCTTTTCCTTATTATCATTCATTCGTTTTCAGCCTCTTTGCTTTTTAATGCAGGTTGTTCATGCAATGGCAGCAGTATTTTGATGATTAATCCATTTTTTGAGCTGTCTGCCCATATTTTTCCTCTATGCAATTCTATTATTGATTTGGAGATTGAAAGACCAAGTCCGGTACCTTGAGTATTATCAGCAATCTTCATCCTGTAAAATTTCTCAAATATCTTTGATAATTCCTCTTCCGGAATACCGGTACCCTCATCACTTACCGTTATAAAAAGTTCCCCTGATTCGTTACTTACGTTGACAATTATCTTGCTGTCGGGTTTTGAATATTTTACTGCATTATCCAAAATATTAACAAAAACAAGTTCCATGAGTGAAAAATCAACCCAAACAAGGGGAACATTTCTATCTATTTTTATTTCAAGTTGTCTTTCTTCTATATTCTCAACCTTCTTTACCGCAACCCCTACAATATCCTCAATATCACACCATTCATACTTCAGATTTATTTTTTCGCTTTCTATTCTTGCCATATCCAGTAGATTATTTACTATTTTCAACATTCTCAGGGCACTTCGGTTTATATTTTTTACGAGTTCTGCCTTATCTTCTTCACTCAACATAGCACCTTCTTTTTCAATAATCCCCGAAGAACCTATAATGGAAGTAAGAGGAGTCCTCAGGTCATGTGAGATGGAATTGAACAAAGCATTATATAATTTTTGCGATTCTTCCAGGACCTTGGCTTCATTCAATTTACGGTTCATATTTATCCTGTAAACTACCGAAGCAAGAAGCCCGCAAATCGACTCAATTAATTTTTGCTGATCAGCTGTAAGCAGGGCATCCTCCTTATTTAGCAGGATACCAGTCACACCAATAATCTCACCCTGGGTCTTTAAAGGGAAATAAATAAGCCTGCTGCTGTTCAGATAATCTGTGCCTTTTCCTGCAATTTGTCCGTTGGTAAGTACCCATTCTGCGATAGCTTTTTCTTTTCCATCATTTAGCTTTACTTTCATTTCTTCATCAAGTAAATATCCCTGGATTTCCAGTTTGTCATTGCCGGTATTTAAAAGAAAAGCTACTTTACACTCAATAAGTCTCTCTATCTTTTCCTTTACGCTTTCTATTATTTCCTGCAGATCTATTTTTGCAGATATCTTCCTGCTTAATGAATACAGGATGGATAACTGTTTTTCCCTCTTTTCATTAAATTTTATCTGGAGCCTTATCTTCCTGTTTAAATAGCATATAAGTATTGCAAGAATAAGATAAATAAAGAAACTTGGGATATATCTGAGGTCCCCTATCACAAATAAGTTTACGGGAGGTATAAAGAAGAAATCAAAGGTTATAAAACTTAAAACAGCTACTATAGCTGCAGCAATATAATTTCCAAAAAGTGCAGTGATAACAGCAGGGATTGCAAAAAGAAGTGTGATGTTAAAGATGCCAATAAAGGATTTAAAATAAAAAGATAACAAGAAAAATACCAGTATAAGTCCTAAACCTATAAGAGTCGACCGCAGGAAAACCCAGTAATTCCTTTTGCCATCCCTTTCTTTATATGCAGGCTTTTTTATCCCTGTAGGAATGATATGTATCCTTATCCCTTCACTTTTTCTGATTATCTTATCTACAATAGGTTCCTGAAACCATTCAATGGGTCTTGGTTTTAAGGGTTTTCCAATTATAAGCTGGGTGATATTTCTTTTTTTTGCCAGGTTTATTATCTCATCTGCAACTGTTACACCTGTAAGTGAGATTATTTCAGCCCCAAGTGATTCTGCAAGCCTAAGGTTGTTAAGGAAATTATTTTGAGCCTGTAGAGAAAGTTCAGCTTCCCAGGGAGTGCTTACATTTACAACAATAAGTTCAGCATTTAAGCTGGCTGCCATTCTTTTACCAATTCTTATAAGATTTACAGCCTGGCTATTCTTGCTTATGCAGACCATTACTTTTTCACCGGTCCTCCAGGGACCTGCTATCCCTTTAGACTTCATATAATCCTGCAGGTGGACATCTACGTTATCGGCTGTATATCTTAAGGATATTTCCCTGAGTGCATTGATATTGCCTGGTCTGAAAAATTTTTTTATCGCTTCTTCAGCCTGGGCATGAATGTAAATCTTGCCATCCTTAAGCCTCTGTATCAAAATATCTGCATCAATATCAATAAGATGAATCTCAGCATCTTCCAGTAACTTATCAGGAACCGTCTCTTTAACAAAAATTCCTGTTATTTGTGATACCACATCATTGAGGCTCTCAAGATGCTGGATATTTAAAGTAGTATAAACGTCTATGTCATTATCCAGGAGTTCTTCTACATCTAAATATCTTTTTAAATTCTTGCTTCCGTAAATATTACTGTGAGCAAATTCATCTATAAGTACAATATCGGGTTTTGTTTTGATAAGGGTATCAATATCAGGTTCATAATAATCTCTCCCTCTATAATTTATTCTTAAGGGATCCAGGCGGGGAATACCTTCCAGAATTTCATCTGTTTCTTTTCTGTGATGAGTATCCACCCAGCCAATTAAAACTCTTTTACCTTCCTTTATTCTTTCCTTTGCAGCACTAAGCATGGCAAAAGTCTTCCCAACGCCTGCAGCAGCACCCAAAAATACAGTAAGCTTTCCTTTATTTATCTTGTTTGCCTGTTTAAGCAGGCTTTCAGGATCTGGTCTTATCTCTTCATTCATGAGTTTTTAACTCACCTTACTCATAAGGTTTTAATATAAAAATAATCTATTTACTTTTTTTATATAACAATAAATATTATATACCTGATTTTTTACTTTATCTCCAGGCTCGTAATACTGCTTTAAATATTTATGTAACCTTTACAACTTTAACTATGCAATATAGGCAGTTTAAATATTTTCTATTTCATATTATCCAAAAGCAGGTTAAGTTTAAGTACATTTACCACAGGCTCACCAATAAAACCATACTGCCTTCTTCCGTTTTCAATAACAAGCAAATGAAGAGATTCGGGTGATATATTTCTTGCGCGTGCTATCCTTGGCACCTGG
>JAMCVO010000015.1 GCA_023475715.1 Actinomycetota bacterium | reverse complement strand
CTGAAAGTTCCCCAATCTGTCCCTTAGCTCTCATTCCCAATTCGGCAATGAAATACCTGGTATTTTTATTGATTTCAAATATGGTTTTAGGTATTCCAATCTCATTATTAAAATTTTTATGTGAAAACACGATATCAGATGATCTTCTTAATATATTTACCAGAAAATTTTTAGTTGATGTTTTCCCTGCACTTCCGGTTATACCAATCGAGGTTATTTTAAATTTCTTTAAATATCCCTTTGCGGTATCTTGTAAAAAATCTGCTGTATTGTATGCTTCAATTATTAAAGCATCCGGATAATTATTTTTAATAAAACTTATCAGACTGTTTTTTCCCCTATAATCCGATTCATAAACAAACCCCTGCGCTCCTATTTTCATTGCATTGGCAATAAAATCATGCCCATTATAATTTTCGCCCTTTATCGGTATAAAAAATTCATTTAAGGCAATTGTTCTGCTGTCAGTAGAGAATTTGGATATTTTATTGTTGAAACTGCCAGAAATTAACTTCGATTTTGTCCAGTTTAAAATTTCACTTATTAAGATCTCTTCCACCTTATTTTACACCTGCTGCCCAATCTCTTACAATTTTCTGATCGCTGAAATAGATTCTATAACCATTAAATTCCTGATAATCTTCATGGCCCTTACCTGCAATAACTACTATATCGTTTTTTTGTGCCATATTTAATGCTTCAATAATAGCTTGTTTTCTATCGGCAATTTTTTTATAACTTTTACTGCCGCTGTCTGTTAACCCTTCCTCAATCATATCCATAATTGAAAGGGGATCTTCAGTTCTTGGATTATCTGAAGTAATAAAAACATAATCGGAAAGGCTGCCTGCAATATTTCCCATTATTTTTCTTTTGGTCTTATCCCTGTCCCCTCCGCATCCGAAAACCGTAATCAATTTTGAACCAGGTATTAATAATGACTTTGCGGTTTTGACAACATTCTCAAGACCATCCGGAGTATGAGCATAATCGACTATCACATTGAAATCGCTTACCTCAGTTATTTTTTCAAATCTTCCGTTTACTCCTCCCATCATATTTATGCCCTCTTGAATCAAGTCGATATCCATACCTAAAAAAATACAGGCACCGATAGAAGCAAGTATGTTGTAGACATTAAAATAACCCGATAATTTCGATTTTATTTTTATTTTTTCATGTCCTTTGATAGCAACATCCATCTCTATACCTGAAGCATTGCTTAAAATGTTGGAAGCTTTAACATCTGAATTTTTATAATGTACGGAAAAACTCATAACCTCCAGATCTGTTATTTCCATTAATTTTCTTCCGTAACTGTCATCGGCATTAATTACAGCACCTTTTCCGCCAAACAAATTTCTGAATTCCTTAACAAAAAGCTTCTTTTTTGTATTAAAATAGTTCTCCATATCGGTGTGATAGTCAAGATGATCCTGGGTAAGATTGGTAAATACAAAATAATCAAAATCAAGGTTGTCTATCCTGTGCAGATCAACAGCATGGGAGGAAACTTCCATTGTCGAAAAATATGCACCAGCCTTGATACTTTCACTAAAAAAATTATTAAGCTCAAGAGATTCCGGAGTTGTTCTGTCAAAAGATATTTTTTTATCAATAATAAAAGACTCAATTGTAGTTATCAGGGATGTCTTTCTGCCGGTATTTCTTAAAACTTTGTCGATTAAAAAAACGGTGGTTGTTTTTCCATTTGTTCCTGTTATTCCTGTAAGTGCTAAATTGGAAGATGGATTCAAATAAAAATTGCTGCTTATTCTGGCAAGCGCTGCCCTGCAATCAGGGACAATTATCTGGGTTATGCTATCAGCCAATTGTATTTTTCTTTGAGAGACAACTGCATATGCCCCATTTCTGACAGCATCATATATATATTCATGACCATCTTTCTTAAAACCGGGTACTGCAACAAACAATGAATCCTTGTTTATTTTTCTTGAATCATATGAAATACTGGAAATCTCCTTATCTGTGCTTCCTATTATTTCCAGCGGTTTTACTGCTTTTAGTATCTGGTTTAGTTTCATCATATTTTATTTTATAATTTCTAAAATCTATTTAAAAAAATAAATTATACAATACCGCTTTTATAAGTTCTATTAAAGAATAAATGAAACTTAAAAAAATATAAATTTTCTTTTAGTGAATTTTATTTAATGCAAATTTCACCAAATCCGAAAAAATAGGTGCCGCTACTGTTCCGCCCCATATTGCTTCTTCATTACCCTGCGGTTCATCAACAATAACAACACAAGCTACTTGAGGATCTTCGTAAGGGGCAAATCCTATAAATGATGTTATAACAAGACCTTCATCATAGCCGACACCTGTCTTATTTGCTTTTTGAGCTGTTCCGGTTTTACCGCATACTTTAATACCCTCAATCTGGGCTTGTTTACCGGTACCGTCTTCCACAACAGAAAGCATCATGTCTTTTAATTTCTGTGAAGTTTGTGAACTTATTATTTGAATCTTATTTGTAGATTCACCGTTTTCTGTTGTCCCATTGTTTGATTTTATTTCGCTTACAACATAAGGGGTTACCAGATATCCCCCATTCGCAATCACACTAACCGCTCTAATTAGCTGAATCGGAGTAACAGCAATGCTCTGACCTATTGCCAGTGCTCCTATCGTAGAAGTTGGCCAGGTTTTATAATCACTGATTATGCCTTTTTCTTCGCCAGGCAGATTTATCCCGCTGTAGTTTCCGAAACCATACTTTATTATACTGTCATAATAAAGTTTTTTCCCCATAGAAAGAGCGACGGTCACAGCTCCCACATTACTTGAATATTTTATGATATCCTGTAAACTATAATCCACACTATACCCTCTATGTATCTCTTTAATGACTCTGTCTCCTACTTTTATCGAGGGTGCAAGATGAAAAACCTGCTCACTAGTGACACAATTATTATCCAGAGCAGACGAAACATTTACAATTTTAAAAGTTGAACCTGGCTCATATGTAAAAGATATACCTAAATTATTGAAATATTCAGGAGAGACATTTGTATAATCATTCAAATTAAAAGTCGGATATTGGGCCATAGCATAAACTTCACCGGTTTTAGGGTTCATTAAAATGGCGATGGCTTTATTAGATTTATACTGCTGGGCCACCTCCTTCAATTTCTTTTCGGCATAAAATTGTATTTGAGAATCGACTGTAAGAATTATATCTCCACCATCGACAGGCTGGCTGTAATTTTCTGAATTTGTCTGTATTATTTTACCAAATACGTCTTTGTGCGCCGTAAGTGTGCCATCTATACCTTTTAAAATGTCTTCATAATTTAATTCCAAACCTGACAAACCAGAATTATCTGTTCCTGTAAAACCAATTAAAGTACAGGCAAGCTCATTTTGGGGATAAAATCTTTTACACTCATCTTCAACATAAATCCCTTCTAAATTTAAATTCTTTATCTTGTCGGCATCCTTTGATTCTATTTTTCTGGCTATATACAAGAACCCTAAATCCTTATCGGATAATTTTTTTACGAGATCATCTTTGTCCAGTAATAATATTTTACTGATAGCTTCAGCTGTTGCTTCGGGATTTTTAATCAATTTAGGATTAGCAGTTATGGTTTTTTCAATTAAACTTGAGGCAAGTTCAATTCCGTTTCTATCAATAATTTTTCCTCTCCTGGATTTCAGTGTGGAACTGTCTTTATGCTGATATTCCGCCTGTATTATATATTTATCAGCAGAAACATATTGAATAACAACAAGTTTGTAAATTATGAAACCAAAAGCGGCTATAAATAAAAAAAACAGGAAAAATATTCTTCTCCTGTTTGCCTTGGTGTTATCATCTCTTATCATTTTTATTTATGGTATGAAAAATGTTAAAATTCCCTCTGAAACTACCATTAATACATCTTTTATATTTTTAATCATTAAAACAAGGTTTGCCTCTTTAAAAGACTGGCTGCCATTTTTATCTGTTTCCAGTTCAGAAATAACTGCACTGTTTGCAGTCTTGCTGTAAACAATATCCAATTCTTTCAGGTTTACATTGTTTTCTGCTTTTTCAGTCTCCCCGGTAGA
>JAMCVO010000540.1 GCA_023475715.1 Actinomycetota bacterium | reverse complement strand
AAAATTTATCAATATTTGTTTTTTTTACCAATTATTGCCAATATTATATATAATTGAATTACTGATTTTAATTGTGGAATTGTAATATATCTAAGTGTTTGTAAATCGTTTGCTCCATCTACTTTAGCAGCATCATATAAACTTGGATCTGCCCCTGAAAGTTTTGCTAGAAATAAAACTATAGCAAACCCTACATCCTTCCAAATTATCGTTAAAATTAATCCATATATTGAGAAACGTGGATTACCAAACCAATTTACTACTAAAAAATCAAGACCTAGCTTTGTAAAAATTACATTTAATGGACCATTTTCACGAAGAAAAAATGTCCATATTATTGCAGCTACTACATTGGGTAAAATAACTGGTAAAAAAAACAAATATTGATAAATTTTATAACCAAAAATTCTTAAATATATAAATTGCGAACAAAATAATGCAAATAGAACAATAACAGGAATAGTAATAACTATAATTATTAAGTTATTAAATAAGACTTGTAAAAAATAATTATTAGAAAAAACATCTGCAAAATTTGCAAAACCATTAAAATTGTTAGTAACATTTAAATTATCCCATTTAATTAAACTATACCAGAATATCCTTATAATTGGATTTGCATATATAAAAGAAATAATAGCAATAGCTGGTAATAAATAGAACCAAGAACTCTTATCATATTTAATTTTTTTTCTTAACATAATTTATAGTCTTTCTTGTATTTTGCACCCCCTATTTTTTAAAAATAGGGGGTGTGTAACAAAAAATCAACAGCTATTTATTTAATACCTCTTGCAGTATCAAGCTCTTTTGCAAATTCTTCGATAGTTATATCACCTGTTAAAAACATATTGATAAATTTACAAAATGCAGTTTGATAATCAGGACTCCAGTATTCATAAGAAGGAGCTCCAACTTCCCCTTTTGACATCAAGTCTACCACAGCTTTATCAAAAGAGGTCCATTCATTCTTTTCTGCAACTTCAGGTGATTTCCATTCTTTATAAGTCGGAGTTGAGCCTAATATTCCATTTATTGCATCTGCACCCTCTTGCGTAGCAATCATTTCCTGAATAAGAAGCATTGCCTGTTCAGGATGCTTTGACCAAGGTGTTATTCCCCAATCATAAGTACTAACGGTATTCATGCTCTTAGCTAACTTTCCTTGATCGGAAAAATATGGCCAGAATGTAACTCCCACTTTATCTCCTAATGCTTCTACGCTAGTTTTATAAAGTACACCTGCCATGAATTGCATTGCTGCTTTCCCACCATTAAACTGCTGAAAATTATTGGTGGCGTGGTCCAAAGTCAAACCTTCTTTAAGAAAATATCCTTTATCATACAAAAATTTTAATTTTTCCATATTATCAATAAATGGCTGACTATTCATTGATTCGCTCTGAAAATATTTAGACATTTCTTGGTTTGAGTTAAAATAAGAAGTAATTGAATAACCAGACCACCACATGGTCGCGTAACCTTCTTTATTAGCAAATGCTATAGGAGTTATACCTGCATCTTTAAGTTTTTGACAAACATCAATAAATTCATCCCAATACATTAGCTTAGGAAAACCGCTATAATCTATTTTTGCCTTATCAAATAAACTTTTGTTATAAGAAATACCTCTATACATTACCAAATAAGGTACGGCATAAATATTTCCATCTTCACTATCAGTTACTCCACCCCATCCTGATATCTTATCATACATACCCTCAGGAAGTAGGTCATTTAAAGGTAAAAATAAACCCTTCCTTCCATAATTAACAGCACCAATACCTAAATAACCAGACTCACTAAATAAAACATCTGGTCCTGTTTTAGACACTCCAGCAGCAGTCACTGCTTGTTCCCATGTATCCCGTGGTTGTGGCTCCCATTTAATAGATATATTGTATTTTTCCTTAACACGTTTATTTAAATCTTCCATAAAAGCTGGATAAGGTAAATCTGGCTGCATAGTTTGCCAAACCACAAGTTCTACTGGTTCAGCTGTTGTTGTTTCAGCTGCTGTTGTTTCTACAGTAGTTGTTTCTTCAACTGTAGTTTCAGCTGCTGTTATTTCTGTTGTGGTTTCTTTGCAGCCAGGCACAAAAATAATAGTCATAATCAAAGCCAGCACCACCACTGCTACCATTAATGATAATTTTACTTTAACCATTTTCCCTTTCCTTTCATTTTTCTTAATTAATAATTACCGACTATTTATATTGTTTTATTCACCTCCTTTAATTTTCATATGATCATTTACATATATATCTGTTTAAAATTGAAATTATGGTCTAAACTCATATATGAACTTAAGATTTTCTAAAAAGTATTTTCTTTTTTAAATTATAATTTGACCCATCTCTTTTCCCTATCTGAAACTGTTGCAGCTTCCACAACTTCCTGCACCTTATAGCCGGCATACATATCTGCATCAGGTTTTGTGTTATCAACTATATTTTTTACAAAGTCATAGGCATTTCCTGCGTGATATCTGATCCAGCCTATTGAAAACTTAGGTCCAGGAAATGATGCAGCAGGTTTTGGATATCTTTGTACGGTCTCAATTGCCTTAAAACCTCGCAAACCGCCAATGGGTTCTTCTGCATCCCTTGTATCATAAACTTCAAGATAATTAGGCTGCATACTGTTAAACCTTACTGCCCCTTTTTGTCCATGAATTTCAATTCTTACTTCATCATTTGCACCAGTTGCAACCTTAGTTGCCTCAAGTATTCCCGCAGCTCCGTTTTTAAGTTTAAAAAGCATAAGTGCAATATCGTCTACATCTACTCCGCATAGCTGACTGGAATTACCTGCAACAGGTCTTTCTTTTATGAGTATTTCAAGTTTTGAAAATACTTCGTCAAAATCCCCAAGCAGAAATCTTATAAGATCAATAACATGCGTTGCAAGATCATAAACCGCTCCCCCGCCACAATATTTTTTCTGTATCTTCCAATAAGCCGATCTTTTAGGATCAGCATTGCCAGCATGAAGATAAGATGCCCTTATACTGTAAACTTTTCCTAAAAATCCTTCTTCAATCAGCTGTTTTGCACGGAGCATTGCCGGAACATAACGGTATTCAAAACACATTTGCGATATAAGCTTCGGGTATCTGATTACAGTATCCAGTATCTGTTTTGCCTCATCAAGATTCATAGCAAGAGGTTTTTCACAGTTTACATGTTTTCCTGCTTTTAAGGCTTCAATTATAATTTCTTTATGCAGATAATTGGGGGTGCATACCTCGATTATATCAATATCATCTCTTTCAATAAGATCTCTGTAATTCTCCGTTGCAAATTCAAATCCAGCCTGTTCAATTCCTTCTTTTGCATCTTCAACCGGAGATGAGCATACACCAACCATTTTTAATTTTGCCGGAACTGGCTTATAAAAAAACGGCATGTTCAAGTAAGAAAGTGTGTGGACCTTCCCTATGAAACCATAACCAACCATTCCTATACCTAATGTTTTCATAACTTGAATCCTCTTTATCAAAAAATTAAACTGATTATTAAAATTAAAAATCTCATATCTTATCAAAATTTTATTTTTCTTTAAAATTTTAAGAATTTAAAAACTCCTGTAAACACTTAACGAATCATACAAACATTCATATTGCTTTCTCTGTCTGCCGTAAAAGCTGTAAATGCCCAAATCAGGCTTGAATTCTTTTTCAACGCGGACAAATTCCTTTACAGCATCTTTTTCATTTTTAAATATCCCTGATGCAACTCCTGCAAGAATCGCGCAACCTCCACATACAGATTCTATATTTTCCAGAGTCTTGAAGATCTTGCCGGTTATATCAGACCTTAATTTAACCCATTTGTCTGCAGTGGAACCGCCGCCCGTAATATATATAAATTTAAAATCTCCGCAAAAGCCTTCCAATGCTTTAATATTCATATTTAATTCAATTGATATTCCTTCATATATTGCCTTATAGATACTTGTCCTGTCTGTATTTAAAGTTATTCCGCATATTACCGTAGCAGCTTCAGGATTCCAATTTGGATTAATCGATCCGATGATATGCGGTGTAATACAAATTCCTGTCGGTTTATCGGAAACCTTGTCATCC
>JAMCVO010000526.1 GCA_023475715.1 Actinomycetota bacterium | reverse complement strand
CTATAATCCTATCGAGATATTACTTTTTGTTTCTATGTTTACAGGTTTTATTATTCCCATGTTGTTTGTTCAAAAAGGCCTTATTTATAACAATATTCAATTCATGCAATATTTCTTGTTGATTACGGGATTTTATGCTGCGATTACAGTTTATAAACTTTTAGTTTTTGCAAAGAAAAGGTCTTTGCAAATAATTATTATCATGATTCTGTTTATTTTTTCTGCACCCACTGTTATTGGTAATCTGACTGAACTATATGGACCCGGTGCTGGTCCCTTGGCTTATGTCAGTAATGATCAGTTGGAAGCATTAAGATATTTAAAAGATAATTCATCAGCAAATGATTTTATTTTGAATTATCCGTTTAATCCTTATTTGAAAGATAAATTTAATACACAGCCCAGGCCAATTTATGCCTGGTATGACACTCCTTATATTTCAGCATTAACAGGAAGGGAGTCTTATCTGGCGTCAGAGCATGTGACTTTACTTGAATATCCTGATACTAAGGAAAGACAGGATAATATGGTTAAGTTTTTTAAACAAACAGACTTTGCATGGAATAAAAAATTCCTGCAAGATGCAAAAATTAAATTTATCTATCTTAATAAAGTGGAACTGGAAAAACCAATAGATGTTTCACAAAATAATTTAAAACTTTTTTATGAAAATAGCGAAGTTCTGATATATAAAGTAAATTAATCTATGTCAAAAAAATATCTGCTGGTTATTTTTATAATTGTTTTTACTTTCGCAATCCGTTTTTTATTTTTAGATAAATCTCCTTCCCCTTCACTTTATGGTGATGAATTGACGGAAGTATATGATTCTTACTCAATTTTAAAAACCGGATATTCCCAAACCGGAGATTTTTTGCCATGGACTTTTAAGATGGCAGAAGGGCGTCCGCCAGGATATGTGTACTTTTCGATTCCCTTTGTTGCAATTTTCGGTCCCAATATGTTTGGGGCAAGGTTGTTATCGGTTTTTTCGGGGTTGGGAATTATAATTTTAATGTTTTATTTGGGAAAATTGCTTATTGATAAAAGAGTTGGGTTAATAGCTTCGTTTGCTATCATTATTTCTCCTTGGGCAATTAATTTGAGCCGGGCGGGATTTGAAACCAACTTTGCCCTTTTTTTGACTCTTTCGGGGGTTGTTGCTTTTTTAAAAAGTAAAAGGCAATTGAGATGGTTGATTTTGTCAGCAATATGTTTTGCCGGGGCAATTCATACCTATCCGACATATAAACTGACTGTTCCCTTGCTTGTTTTAATACTTATTTTAAATATAAAGGCTTATCTTTGGCTGAAAGACAAAAAAACAAGTATTGCTTCCATAATTTTTATAGTTATTGTTTCTGCTGCAATTGGTATGGTAGGTGCACAGGCATTTTTATTCGGTTCTGAAGGCAGGATTTTAAGTATAAATGTGTTTAATCAAGAGGCACTCAAGGAACAAATTACCCAAAGGATAAATTATGAATTAAATTTGGATCAAAACCCTTCTTTTATCAAAAAACTTCTTCATAATAAGCCTTTGGAATATAGTTATATTATAGGAGAGAATTATCTTCAAAGTTTTTCACCTGATTTTCTTTTTCTTCACGGTGATTCAAACCCCAGGCATAATCCTGCAACAATGGGCGAGATGTATTTGGCAGAAGCCCTGACAATACTTTTTGGTTTATTATATCTGTTAAAAACCGGAAACAAAAATCTATTTTTAATAATTCCCTGGTTGTTGATTGCACCTATTCCTGCTGCAATTATTGCTCAGCCTCATGCATTAAGAAACAGTTTGATGCTGCCTCCACTTTTGCTTCTTTCAGCCACAGGTTTTGTTTTTATTTGGGATTTTCTGAAAGAGAAACGTTTAATATGGTTAAAGGCCGTATTAATTTTGTCGATATTTTTTCAATTTATTATTTTTACTGACAGATATTTTTTTGTTGCACCTTTTGAATTCAGCAGATTCTGGTCTTATCCTGCTAAATTTGCTTCAGAGATGGCAATAAAAGAAAAAAACAATTATGACTACGTAATTTTGGCAGACAGCCTTAATGATATCGAATTTGCTTATCCTGTTTATGCTAAAGTTGATCCTAATTTGGTTATTGCCCAAAATAAGCAAAGGGTAAGTTTGCAGCAATATCAATTCAAAAAATTCGGCAATGTTTATATCGGGGATATTCCTTCAGAGAATATCGAAAAGTATATCAGTAGTTTACCCGGTTCGGTTTTCTATATCGGAACTATCGAAGAGGAGAAATCACTGACTTCATACGAGACAATTAAAGGTTTAGATAATTTACCTGCTTTTGTAGTGAAAAAGAAGCCGTTTTAGCAGTAATTTACTTACAAATACTCAACTGGTAAGATTAAATTATGGAAAATAAGATTTCTGTTGTTATAAATACTTTTAATGAAGAAAAGAGTATTGAAAGGGCCCTGAAGTCATTAAAATGGGCTGATGAGGTGGTGGTTTGTGATATGTACTCCGAAGACAAAACTGCCGAAATAGCCAAAAAAATGGGGGCAAAAGTTGTTTTACATAAGGCCCAAAAATATGTTGAACTTGTGCGTAACTTTAATATTTCACAAGCTGAAAATGACTGGATTTTGATTCTAGATCCCGATGAAGAAATATCTGAGAGCTTAGCAAAAGAAATTAAAAGAATAATTAATATCG
Organism: Actinomycetota bacterium; assembly: GCA_023475715.1. The sequence goes on along the minus strand of JAMCVO010000526.1, from coordinate 1,409 downwards.
AAGATGCCTCGTTCGTGGAAATTCCCAGAAAGAATATTATTTTCGGAAAATGGATGAAAAATTCGATGTGGTGGCCGGATTACAACATTAGATTGTTTAAAAAAGGCAAAGTTGTCTGGGAGAGCGAAATTCATCGTCCGCCAAAAACAGAAGGGAATGGCTTAAGGTTGGCACCAGAGGAAGATTTTGCAATTATCCACCATCACTACGAAACTATTTCTCAATTTATATTAAGGATGGATAGGTACACAACTGCCCAGGCTCATGATTTAGTGAAAGAAGGATATAAATTTAACTGGAAAGACTTGATACATAAACCAACTTCGGAATTTTTAAGCAGATTTTTTGCAGGCAGGGGCTTTGAGGATGGGCTCCGCGGCTTAGCTCTTTCTTTATTGCAGGCTTTTTCTTTTTTAGTAGTTTATCTGAAAGTATGGGAAGAAAATAAATTTGTTGAATCTGAACTTGGTTTTGGGGAAGTGGTCAATGAAGGGAAAAAGGCAGGCAAGGAAATAAACTACTGGTTTAAATACGGAAATCTTTCAAAAAATTCTATCATCAGAATGATGCAAAAAGTAAGAAACAAATTCTAATGTTAAAAGTCGCTATAGTGATTTTGAATTTCAAGGTTAGAAAAGAAGCATTAAATTGTATTGCCTCAGTAAAAAAATCCGATTATGAACAGACAGAAATTATTTTAGTGGATAATAATTCAGGAGACGGGATTGAAACGGAAGTACAAAAAGATAAGAGTATTATGTTTATTCAAAGTGGGGCAAATTTGGGTTACACTGGTGGAAATAACTTAGGAATAAAGAAAGCTTTGGATAGTAGAGCAGACTATATTTTTATTCTAAATCCGGATACTGAAATAGAAAAAGATACAATTAAAAATTTAGTGGAGGTTGCCGAGTCACAAAATGCCGGTATTTCGGGCCCAAAAATTCTTTTTGAAGATAGAAAAACTATTTGGTATGCAGGAGGAATTATGGATATGGATAATGTTTTAGGTTCACACAGGGGAGTGGATGAGAAAGACGATGGACAATACGATACAATTGAAGAAACCGAATTTGTAACCGGCGGAGCAATGTTTGTAAAGCGGGAGGTTTTTGAAAAAGTGGGAATTTTTGATGATAAATATTTTATGTATTTAGAAGATAGTGATTTGTGTTTACGGGCTAAAAAAATGGGATATAAAATTTTATATAATCCTAAGGCGGTGGTTTTTCATGAAAATGCCAAATCAGCTGGACTGGGATCGGCTCTGCAGGATTATTTTATAACCCGCAATCGGATGTATTTTGCTTCAAAATTCTTAAGATTTAGGACCAGATTTGCCTTATTTAGGGAAGGATTAAGAAATTTGGGAAGTCCGATTCGCAGAAAATTCTTCTTTTGCAATCAAA
>JAMCVO010000359.1 GCA_023475715.1 Actinomycetota bacterium | reverse complement strand
GTTTATATTATTCTTGTTTTTTTATATATCACTGAATTATCAGCAAGTAGTTATTATACATGTTATTAATAATTATGCAAAATTATTTTTAGTGAAATAATTATAAAATTGTAAGCTAATTATCAAAATAATTAAGGCTGCAATAAGTAATATTTTTTTTATATTATCTTAATCTATAAAATATATCTTAATAAAATACACCTAATCTATGAAATTATTGTCCTGTTCTTCGTAGCTTTCAAGAACCCAGCTGACATTTAGACCACGCTTTACGAGGTATTTTCTAACAAGATTTTCATTGCCGAGCCTTAAGCTGTTATAATTCTCCTGAGACTGATCGGACCATATCCTATGGGCGAAGAGCGAAGCAATACAATTCTCAATTGACTCCCACTGCTGGCTGCTAATCTGTCTTAAAAAAATTTCTTTTCTTTCATTTTCATCGAAAAGCTCAAGTATCGTAGCAACAACATCCCGCAAGATTGCTGCCCATGCTTTAAATGAGCCATTTAAATAAATTCTTTCGGAGATTTTGTGGGCTTCATCATTTTTTTCCGGATTCCAGGAATTCTTCAGTGTATAATCTGCAATAAGATTTAACATATCTATTATGTTTTTTCTTTCAAATTCTCTGAGACGGTCAGATTCTTCTATATCAATATCCAGTGGAGGGGCCGCAATAAATTTTTTAAAAAATGTCTGCTTCAGCCTGTTTACTGTCAGGGGTTTTTTTGAATTTGTTTCATATTCATTGATATATTTAACAATTGAATTTTCATCATCTTCCAGAATACTGTCATAGATATTGCTTTCAATCATTGTCAATGCTTCTGACTTTTTTTTGCCTTTATGAACCAAAAAAGAAACAAAACCTGATTCTGATTTTGCACCTTTTATATCCATATACTCTTTCCATTCTTCTGCAAAAATACTTGCCCATTTATTGATAAGCACTGAAGTAAAAAACTGCATCTGCCTCAATTTATCATGAGCCACAAGGTTGGTTTCCTTTAGAACTTTCAGGGCAGGGTTGACATAAATCTTGCATTCTATTTCTTTTCTTCCTGCCCAGATTTGAGCCGCAGCTTTGTGCTGGCCATCAAATAAAAATATTTTATTGTCTGCCAGCCTGCAGACTGACGGTGTAAGCTGGCTGTTTACAAGCAGATGCCGGTATAAATCCCATAACCTTCTTAATTCAAGCGGCCTCGGTTGGAGTTCTTCGTCATTGTTTATATATTCAAGAGGCAAGACCGCATAAAAATATTTGAAGCCTGTTGAAGGGCAGGTTGAAAGTGGCAATGAAATTGTGTTATTAATTTTTATTTCACTGCCGTCATCATTGATGGCAAACTCCGGTGGGGTTCCGGTATCTTTACCGGTTAATTTGAATTTAAGAACATCATTTAACTTTTTTAAACCTGTACTTTTAAAAAATTTTTCCATCTCAATTAAAGTTTGATATTCTTTAATTGATAATTGTCCCAGTTCCTTATGATGCTTTTTGCAGACAGTTGCAAAATTTGAAACATCTATCTTTTCATCCGGAGCAATTGGCCGGATGTTATGATATTCGATCTCCGTTCTGTTTTCAAAAGGCTTGCTGTCTATAATGCATATTATTTTATTTTCAACTGTGTTTTTTTCATTTATAATTTTTTTGTCCTTTACAGCAGGCTCAGGGTGCGCAGTCATAATTGACCTCCGAAGAATATTAAAATAATAAAGATTGGTATTACTAATTAATGTATTAGTTAATGGTAGCTCTACCGCTATCTAAGACATTACCATTACTAATTATACCTGTATTATTTCAATTATAATATAAATCACTATTTCTTAAGCAAGCTTTTATCTTTTATTGTACTCCGAAGATAAGAGGTATCTGCACTATTCTATCATAACCCCATTCCTTTGTCGGCTCAACAGAACTTCCTTCCTGATGCTCATTGAATGTTGCAATTGTAACCTGATTAAATTCAGGAGCGATATTAACTGCATCAAGAAAATTTGATACTATCTTTAACTGATACCGGAAATCCTGGCCATTACCACTGAGGATAGCCATTGGCTTGCGCTCACCGGCAAGACTGCTATCATCAAAAGCCGGGATTCCCGCAGGAATAAAATCCCTGCCCTGCATTTGTGAGGCCAGTTTCCAAACCAGATAAAGGAATTTTAACCTCTCGGCAAGCACGGCTGTATTTTGCGGCCTGCCTCCGTAAGCGGTATAAAGCGAAACTGCATCAAATGCATTAATTCCACTCAGCTTATAATTCCAGAATACAAGGTCGCCAACAAGATAAACATTATATCCTTTTTCAAGCATATTTTTTCTTGCCTGTTTTATTATTTCTTTATATGGCCCGGTGTAATCTCTTGCAATATATATCCATAAAACAGGCCTCCCATCGATTTTGAAATAATTTTCATTATCAAAGTAAGTATCTGCGATATGATTCATATCTTCCAGGAACATGGAAGATATTTCCGGATTGTTGAAATCATAGAGGCCGCTTGATTTGTTAAGTTGTCCAAACCTGAGGAGTGAATCATACATCAAACAGACCTTTGTATTTCCAAGGTCAGAATCAAGTATACCTTTTAAGATGCTATTATCCAGCTGGGGTAAATATTCAACTTTAAACACATCTATGCCATATTTGTTTGCCAGCCTGGAATGCTCCGCAATGACTTTCGGATCAAGACTATCATATAAACCAAGCAGCGGAATATCGGAATGCCCTCTGCTCCATCTCTGGCTGTCATACCAGGTATAGTAATCACTGTATACTATTGTATCTGTAATGGGTTTTTGTCTTGAGGCGAGATAAGTCTCAATTTTATTAAGAAGTTGATAAACCGGATAAATCCCCTTACCAAGAAGAAAAAAATTGCTCTCAATGTAATATGAAGATAGTATAATAACTGCCAGCACCACTGTTATTAGCGGTACCAATAATATTTTTAATAACTTTCTTTTATTCGAGTCTTTATTTAGAACTTTTATATATTTTATCCGCAATTCTGCCGATTGTTTTATAAATGCCTGCCCCGAATTTCTTTACTTTGAAATTTGGGATGGCAAGCTGGTTAAACAAATTGCTTATAAAGTCAGGAGAAATCAGTTTTTCAAGCCCGAGACCTACTTCGATTCTATATTTATTCTCATTTACAGCTATCAAAAAAAGTATACCGTTATGCTTATCTTCCTTACCAATGCCCCAGGTATTAAAAAGTTCATTGGAATATTTTTCTATGGTTTTCCTCTCAAGTGATTCTATTGTTACTACGGAAATTTCAGCGGAAGATTTTTTCTCAATCTTATTAATTAAAGAAGTTATTTTTCTAATATACCCTGGTTCAATTATATGTGCAAAATCATTAACAGGCTTTGTCTGGGTGTCAAGCTCAACGGTAATTTTTTCATCTTCATTATCAAGTTTTATAATGATTGTATTTATATACCTTTTGCTCCAATCCCCGGCTTTTGCTTCAAAGCATACCTTCATGGGAAATTTACCGGGTTGATTATCATGCTGCGGAGCAGAACTTATGATCTTTACAAAAGGGTCCTTCTCAAGCACAAACATTTCGAAGTTTTCATAAGGGCCACCGATGTTTCTTATTATGAAATGACCGTGTTTTTCCTGGCCTTTTTTCAAGTCATTAAATTCAAAATGAGGCCTATCCACAATAGGATTAGGTTTATTTATGGATTCCTTATTATTTAAAGGTTTAACTTTTTCCATACCTGATATTTATACCTGATATTATTTTATATTTAATATTATTTTTCAGAACAATTTTAAAAATGTAGGTCAGAAATTTATCTGATACCATTAGTTTACAAAAATTGTATTTAAAATACAATTAAGTAAATATTAAAAAATCTGGGGGTTGATTTTTAACTTTTAAATCGGTTATAATTGCAATCACCAAATTTGTAATTGTTGTTTTTGATTTTATGATTGGTAATAAAAAGGATAAATTCTTTACGGTATTAATTTTATCTAATGCTGATTCAAAAATAAGAAAGATAAAAATCCCTCATAACCTGCTGCGCTATGTATTTATCTTTACGGCAGTTCTGGTTGCTGTTGCCGTTACCCTT
>JAMCVO010000638.1 GCA_023475715.1 Actinomycetota bacterium | reverse complement strand
TGGTCCGGTAAGCGACCTTGTCCCCTCTACCCCTATTTTTGAAATGTATCCCATTGGATTTTTAACTATTGCAAATTATCTTCTTAAAAGAGGAATGCATGTAAGAATAATAAATTTAGCCTACCGGATGTATCAGGAACCCGGCCTGGATGTTGAGAAATTCATAAAGAATCTTAAATGCAGCGCTTTTGGGATTGATCTCCACTGGCTTCCTCATTGCCAGGGTTCTACCGAGGTAGCAAAAATAATAAAAAAATATCATTCTGATATTCCTGTAATTTTTGGCGGTTTTTCGGCATCTTATTTTTACAAAGAGCTTGCAGAATTTCCGGAAGTTGATTACATCGTCAGAGGTGACTCCACCGAAGAACCACTATATAATTTAATAAAAACAATCAAGAACGGCAGTCTTGAAAATCTTGGAGATATTCCAAATTTAGTATGGAAAAAAGGCGGAAAGCCTGTTTACAACCCTTTAAAATGTATTTCTACCGATCTGGAAGAAATAGATTTTGACTACAGCATAATGTTTAAGGAAGCACTCCGGTACAGGGACATAAGAAGCCTAGTCCCATTCTGCGACTGGTTTAAGTATCCCATTACAACTATTCCTGTGGTAAGAGGGTGTAAGAGAAACTGCTCGAACTGTGGTGGTTCCAAACATGCGTTCGAGATTTTTGCAGAAAGGACAAAGCCAGCATTTAGAAATCCTCAAAGACTTGTTGACGAAATAAAAAATATTGGGAGGCTTATAAATTCCCCGATATTTTTACTTGGAGATTTAAACAGCAATGGCAGGCAGTATGTGGAGGAATTTTTTGAATGTGCAAAACAGCTTGATAAAAACTTACAGATATTTTTTGAGTTTTTTGATCCTCCCGGCAGATGGTTTTTTGACGAAACTGCAAAAATATTCAACAATGTTTGTTATGAAATATCACCTGATTCGCATGATGAAAAAATCAGAAAAATAATAGGTAAAGCTTACACAAATGAGGAACTTTTGGAAAGCATAGAGTACGCTCTTTCGAAAGGTGCACTGAGATTTGACTTATACTTTATGACAGGATTGCCGCATCAAACCAGAGAATCAATACTTGATACTGTAAAATTCTCAAAAGACGCATATGAAAGGTTTAACTGGGACAAAAGGTTCGTGACATTTATTTCACCGATGGCGCCATTCCTGGATCCCGGAAGCAGGGCATTTGAAAATCCTGAAAAATTCGGTTACAAGCTGCTTTGCAAAACATTAAAAGAGCATATCGAAGCAATTACAATGCCTTCCTGGAAGTATATTTTAAATTATGAAAGCGACTATATCAGCAAAGATGACCTGGTTTACAGTACCTATGAAGCAGCACTCGGGTTAAACAGATTGAAAGGTAAGTCAGGCTCAATAAGCAGCCTTGTAATGGCTGAAAATGAGGAAAGGACACTTAAAGCTGTTGAAATAATGAGGCAAATAGATGAAATAATGGAAATAAGGGACAGAGACATCCGGGACAAAAAACTCCTCGAACTAAAAGATAAAACCTATACTTATAGCCTGTCCACCGTATGTGAAAAAAAAGAACTTCAGTTTCCATTTTCGAATAAGAGCTTTAGGTGGTTTAAAATTTTCAAGAATTCTATTGGTATAAAATAATCTTTATTAATTAGAGTTTAAGTAAAATTATCAAGAATAACTTTATTAGCAAAATGGCTGACAAGCCCATCATCACTGCTGGATTTGAATTTTTAAAAAAGGATATTGCCAGACTAGAGGCATATCTTTTAGAATATGCCAATAGTTTTGATGGGATACTTCACGAATCGGTAAAGAGCACGCTTATATTTGGTGGAAAACGCATAAGGCCTGCACTTTTTTTGATCTGTGCCAGAAATGAAAATTACAATATAGATTATCTCCTGCCGGCAGCTGCATCAATTGAAATTATCCATACTGCATCTCTTATCCATGATGACATAATTGATAAATCGATTTTGCGCAGGGGAAGAAAAACAATACACAACACTTATGATAAGGATACTGCAAAATTTGTAGGAGATTATTTATTTACTCACACTTTTTCGCTTCTAAACAGCTATGAAAACCAAAAAATCCTTGAGGAAATGTCATATGCTGCACAGAATCTTGTAAAAGGCGAGTTTGGTCAATTAAAAACTAAAAGAAACTTAAACCAGAGTGAGCAAGTTTATTTTGAGAAAATAAAAGAAAAAACTGCTTCACTTTTTAAAATCAGCTGTATTCTCGGTGGAATTCTTTCTGAATCGAGCCAGAAAGATATTGATAATATGAGAGATTTCGGGGAATATGTCGGAATCTCTTTCCAGATAAATGATGACCTTATTGACATAGATTTAGGCAATTCCGTGACAGAAGTAGGAAAACCTGTAGGGAATGATCTGAAGCAAGGAGATATTACGCTTCCGCTGATTTATGCTTTGAAAAACAGCAAGTTTAAAAAAGTTGCCCAATCAATTTTGTGCCAGGATAATATCAGTGACAATGATATAAAAATAATTTTTGAAATGCTTATGCAAACCGGCGCCATTGAAACTGCCAGAGATAAATTTTCCTTTTACCTGGAAAAAGCTGCTGAGATTGTAAACTCGATTGAAGGTGAAGAGAGGAGAAAAGGACTTGCCCGGGTGGTTGAATCCATAAGGCAGGGCACAGGTATATTAATTTAGATACATAACTTTTAAGAGTTAATTGGTATGAACAATTTTTTAAGAATTATTCTTGAAGTATCAGGAGTCACTCTGCCTATTTTTGCGGTTATAGCTGTTGGCTTTTTCATTAAAAAAAAAGGCATTATTCAAGACCAGTATGTTCCATTCTTAAATAAGTTGACTTATAACTTTGGGCTGTCTTCCCTGATTTTTTTAAATATTGCTGAAAATAAGCTGAAAGAAATATTTGATGTAGACATTTTAAAAGTGATTTTTCCCACTTATTTTTTATTTTTGATTATTGTGTTCTTGTCGTTTTATTTTTTAAAAATCAAAAATAAGACCAAAAGTGCCGTCATTGTTTCTACTTTCAGGTCCAATATGGCCTTTATTGGGATGCCTATACTTTTATATGCCTATGGTTCACTGGCAACTGCAAAGGCAAGCATTGTAATTGCCTCCCTTTCACCATTAAATATCCTGTTTACCGCATTTTTTCTCAAGCTTTTGAATATAAAGAATAGAAAAGATCGTAAAACAGGCATAAAAAAACTTGTAATTGAAATTGTCACAGATCCGGTAATAATTGCTGTAGCAGCAGGCCTCATAATTTCTTACTTCAGTTATGAAATCCCTGCACCAATCTTTAAATTTTTTGAAATTTTATCAGGCATAGCTATTCCTCTTGCACTTATATCAATTGGCGCCTCATTTAAATTTTCTCATATTAAAAACAATATTAAGTATCTTTCGCTGATAAGTTTTGGAAAATTAATACTTATGCCGCTTCTTTCACTAGTTTTCAGTATTTTAATTTTTAAAGCCGGCAAACTTGACCGGGATATAATCTGCCTTCTTTTTGCTATGCCGCTTGCAGTTGCAACATTTATACAGAGTGAAAAATATAACTCGGATACGGATTTTGTTTCTTCTGCCCTTATTATCACGACCATGATTTCTGCAGCAACCATTACAGCATGGCTTTTTATTTTGAAGCTGATTTAAACAAGAATTTTGCTGCGCAAGTATCTCCGGACTTTGGTTTATGGGTCAACACTTTAAGTGGTATGATATCTTTTAATGTATGAGGCTTTTTTAAGGGTATAACATCTGGTAAAAGAAGTAGCTTCCCATTACCTTTTTTATATAGTTGCGGGTTTCATCATACGAAATATATTCAATGAATTCCTCAATATCCTTATCTCCCCAGGATGATATCCATTTGTTCATTGAACCAGGCCCTCCATTATAAGCTCCGGCTGCATAGTATTTATTCTGGTTAAAGCTCTCAAGCTGCCTGCTTAAATAGTAAGCACCCATTTTTATGCTTAATTCAGGATCCAGCAGCATCTGGTTGTCAAATTTTGCTATGCCAAGCTGGGATGCTATGCCTTTGCCTGTTTTTGGAATAATCTGCATAAGACCGAGGGCCTGG
>JAMCVO010000163.1 GCA_023475715.1 Actinomycetota bacterium | reverse complement strand
CTAGATGAAGCATTATCCATGGATTTTAAAAATTCTTCCAAAAACGATGGCTAGGATACAAGTGAGGAAAGAGCCTGACAGCGAACCCAGGATAGCAGCATACGACTTTTTATTAACTCCCGCTACCAGGAATATGATCGCAGCAGTCATGATGGATACCGCAAGCAGTGAGAGAATGATTGGATGATATCCCTTGAGGAATAGTGGAATCAAGACCTTCCAGATCATTAGAACCGTCAGGACAAATGAAAGCACCGCTTTTACCCCTGTCCACCCTGCAAAAGCCACAAGAAGGAAGACAAAAGCTACAAAAAGTGCGATTTCTATATTTATGCGGTAATGGTCTATGACATTTACAAAATTAATTTTGTCTCCGGAATAATCTATGACTACGAAGGCCTTATCCCCTTTTCTAAATATCTTATCCATCTCAAGCTTTCCTATAAGCCTGTTTACTCCTATAACCTCCCGGCCCTTGAACTTTCCATTTAAAATCCTTAATTTGACGGACTGCTCACCATGCTTTATTATACCGGCAAACTGCACCATTGAGTCGTCCACTTCCAGGACCAAGGCTTCCGCCCTTACACTGTTCGGATAAACATTTTTCTCAAAGCCTGTCGGTAAAAAGAAAAGAAATACAACTGCAACCGTGACAAATACTGCAAACATCACGTCGGTACTCATTAGTTTATTCTTCATATACACGCTAATCCCCTCTACTAACAAAATGAAACAATTGAACGAGGTAACCACCTCATTCAACTGTTTTAATTATTACTACTTTGTTGTATTGGCAACGGAAAACAATTTCATCTTTGGTATGAAAATATATTTTTCATACTTGTGTGTGCCGCTCTGCGGCATAGTTCTTCTGATGCTATTGAAAATGATCCCCGTAAGACATTGTTTTCCAAGTTGCCAAAGTAGAATTATTTAAGAATTCTTTTGTTCTTAAGTACTATTTTATCTTGAGTATTGCTGCCATCTTCTTGAAGATATCTGTATTATCATAATACCCATTAAACAAATCCTGGCCTAAACCCTTAGCATACACAGGCACAGGTAGTCCAGTGTGGGAATATGAAGTCCAGCCTATCCCTGCCTTATTGTTTAATATATGTGTCAAGGTAACCGAGAGGGGTTCATATCCTCCATACATTATTTTCTCGTTGTCAGAATAATTTCTCAGTTTTGAAGAAATCATACTCTGCTTTAGTGCATCCCTGAGCCTTTCAATTTCATAGTCGGTCAGAACCATTCCGGGTCTGCTTGCTGCATCAGGATCTGAAGAAGTTATCAGCCCAAAAGAGCTTTTAATAATCGGCAGCAAGTCTTCAAGTTTTGCTCCTGCCGCTGTAGTTTTTGCTTTATAATCTGCCAGCAGTTTATCAAATTCAAGGAAAGATTTTGTTTGATGTGCTATCTTATCATAGAATGTCTCATATGCCGTGCCCGCAAAGCCTATGGTCATACCGCCTGTCTCATGGTCTGCTGTAACAATAATCAATGTATCATTTGGATATTTGTTATAGAATTTTATTGCTTCGGCTACAGCATTGTCGAAAGCCAATACGTCTTTGATATTGGTAGCTGCATCATTTGCATGGCCTGCCCAGTCGATTTTTCCACCTTCCATCATCATAAAGAACCCTTTGGAGTTGTTTAATACATCAATACCCTTTCTTACAAAATCAGCAAGAGACAGGTCATCTGCAGCGGGTCAATTTCATAGGGCAGTGCTTTATCATCATCAAGAACAGGATTTACTGCTATTACCCTGCCGGATTTGGAGTCAAGGTTCAGAATTTCTTCTTTGGTGTTTACATATTTGAAACCATTTTTTTTGGCCATTTCAATTACGTCTGGCTTGTCTTTATTCTTACCGGTAAGCTGCTTAAAACCGCCGCCGCCAAAGAAGTCGAAATTGCTGTTTGCGAGCTCTACCGATATTTCATAATAATTATTTCTTGAAGGCTGGTGAGCGTAGAAAGCGGCAGGTGTAGCATGGTCCAGCGAAACACTGGAAATAATACCTACTTTATAGCCTTTTGCCTTAACCATTTCAGTGATGGTTTTGAAAGATTTCTTCTTTTCTACATCCATGTTTATAACTCCGCCAAGGGTCTTGTTACCTGTTGAAATGGATGTGGCAGTTGATGCTGAGTCAGGAATGAAGGATTCAGCGTCAAAGGTTGTGGCTACTCCCACAGCAGGAAATTGAGTGAAATTAAGCTTCTGAATGCCTATCTGGCTGTCTTTGTAATATTGTTTACCTAAAAATATTTCGGCTGAGTTTATCTGGGGATAGCTCATACCGTCACCGATGAATAAAAATACGTACTTGGGCGTTTTTCCGCTGTAGCTGTATTGGGTTTGTGTCTGACTTGCAGCGGAAGCCGTAATCACTAGAAATATGCTGGTTGCAAGCATGATTAAAACAAGTGCAACAGCAAGCAAACTTTTTTTGGACTTAAGCATCTAATCCAACCTCCTGGAAAAAATTTATATTAGCCGGCTTGCAAACAGCAAAATCTTTTTATGCAAGCCTAACTTATCAATAATGATACGAAATGCTTATTAACTGGAAATTAACTCAGTGTTAAATTATTAAATATATTATTGATTTCGGTGCAAAAAGTCCAATGTGGAGATAAAATTTCACTGACCCTTAAGGAATACATCTGAGGAAAGTGACGCAAGGCCTGCCCCAGAGACATTTCCCAGCGCGTCATCTTTCCGATGCTATTGAAATTTTATCGGAACATGACTTTTTGCACCAGAACCATTATTTAATTAATGTTAAAAATTGGTTGAATTAAATTTAAATACAGATATCGGATCACAGGTGTCATCTATAATTAACATCCATTTAACACGTTCATAATATTCCTCTAATGTTTATCAATAGAATTTATGTTACAAAATATTACAAATTTCATCAATAATAAAAGACGAGGTTTTTTCTTATGGACGCTATTTTAAATTATTGGTATAATTATGACAGCAAAAAAAAAATTGTTTAAAAATACCATATCAGTTCTGGACTACTACAAAAATACGACTTTAAATTCTCTGGGACTTGTTATAGATAAATCTATAGGGGATGAATTTATGGAAATATTGGAAAACGCCAATATAAGGACCGTCTTTCAGCCTATTATCTCCTTAAAAGATGGAAGCATTATGGGATACGAGGCTTTAAGCAGAGGGCCGAAAGGTTCTGTTATGGAAAGCCCGGGAGTTTTGTTTGATATTGCAAAAGTCTTCGGAAAGCTTTGGGAACTTGAATTTATGTGTAGAATTAAGGCATTGGAAACCATGTCAAAGGATAAGAATAATTTTTATCTTTTCATAAATGTAGACCCGGGTATAATAAACGATGAAAAGTTCAAAAAAGGATTCACAAAGGAATTCCTGAAGCAGTTTAACATTAACCCTGAAAACATAGTATTTGAAATTACAGAAAAAAGTTCTATAACCGACCTTAACAGCTTTAAAAAGGTTATTGAAAACTATAAGGAACAGGGATATAGAATCGCTATTGACGACGCCGGCTCAGGATATTCCGGATTAAAACTTATAACAGACATTCATCCTCAATTTATTAAGCTTGATATGAACCTTATCAGGGATATCGACAGAGATGGATTAAAATATGCACTTATAAAAACCCTTTATGAATTTTGCCTTGTTACTGATATAAAGCTTATTGCGGAAGGAATTGAAACAGAAAACGAATTAAATGCGCTGATTGATATAGGCATTCATTTTGGACAGGGCTACCTTATACAAAAACCTTTACCTGAAATCGCCGAAATAGACCCAAAAGTAATAGACCTTATAAAAACCCGGAACCTGAAAAAGGGTGTATTATATTATAACAGGCCTTCCACCGTACCCATAGGAGATATATGCCGCAGCAGTATAACCGTCGACCCTTCTTCCATAGGTTCACTTGTACTGGATATTTTCAATGATAATCCATCAATATACGGTCTTCCGGTGGTTGAGAGCAAAAAGCTTTATATCAGTAACAAGGCAAAATTCATAAAGGGTTTTTATAAGTGCATATTTTAATCCATCTCTGTCGATATCCCTGATAAGGTTCATATC
>JAMCVO010000344.1 GCA_023475715.1 Actinomycetota bacterium | reverse complement strand
CTTCATCATTTATCAGCAATTTCTTAAGAACATCAATTAAGCCACAAACCCAATCATCAGGTTTTTGTTCATAATAATTCTCTTCAGGAGAGTAACTTTTATAAGCAATGCTATTACTGGAAATGAGTTTGCCTTTTAACGTATAAACAGAACCTTTTATATTAGTTGTTCCAATATCAATCCCGCAAATATAATCATTTTTCATAATATTTCCTTAATGCATCTTCAGGTTCAATATTATTGTTCATGACATCATTCAGCGCCTTTGATATTGGAACAGGATTTTCAGCCATAAATATGTTTCTACCAAATATTATCCCACTTGCTCCCTGCTTTACACTATTGAATGCTTTTTTTAACACATCGAGATCTGTATTCAGTTTTTCAGCTCCAATTGTGAAAACCGGAACTGGAGTATTTTCCACTACTTCATGAAACATGTTCCCGGTAAAAAATGTCTTAACCAAATCTGCACCCAGTTCAGCCATGATTCGTGATACCCTTTTTACCTTGGCATGTATCTGCTCAATTGATTTATCCATATGTTCAACAATATAACACTCACCAATTAGAGGAACCCCTAATTTTTCTTTCTGTCTTACTACTTCAGAAAATATTGTAACATTATCTTTTTCCCTAACTTGCGCATTATCTTCTTCTAAAAATAGAGAACATATTACTGCTTCGGCACCGGCCTGCGCTGCTTCTTCTACTGTAGCAGCTATAGTGGTATTACCCTCCCTGTAGTCGAGCGGATAATAAAATGAAGAAGACCAATTAATTCTTACAATAGGTATGGGAAAAGCTCTTGATGCAAGAAGTTCCCAGTGACGTTTTAACATAAATCTTGGAAGAATAAGTCCGTCAGTTGTTTAAACATTTTTTATAGCTTTTTTTGCATCTTGTAAACCTGGCTGGTCTCCATATTCCATTACATGATCCAGGGCAGATATCACCAGATTCTTTTTGCCGTTAAATAATTTTTTGATTCTCAGCTCAATTCCTGACATTATATTAAATTATCTCCCTCCTCAACTATATTCTCTGCAATTGTCTCCGAAATATATACATCTGTTTTTCTTAATTGAAGTAAGGTTGCGGTCAATTTTTGGGTTATCGGTCCATGAAGCGCAAATCTTACAACAAACCTTTGCCACGATACTGGTGTACCGCCAATAGTAAAGTCATTCCAGCTGCAATAATGTTTGGCTCTCAGTATTTGTGCTGGTCCTATCGTAGCAGCTCTTGGAGGAACAGCAGACCAATCCCCGCTCATTCCAAAATCAGGTTCGAGGCAACTTTGTGCAATTGTAAACAGGTTCAAAGTAACAATTCTGGGACCCATTTGCTTCCATTCTTCAAAACTGCCTTCAAATTCTTTTGCACCTGGGTCAATAAAGGCTAAATGACCACTCCAACCAATACCGCCATCACATAAATCAGCTCCACCCAAATCTTCAATCATCTTGCCATAATCTTTAATATTTTTATTTGTAGGGCCAATTATTTGATTTTTAGGTGGTCTTAAATCCTCATCAATATTATAGTAGAAATTGTGCATCATGGCATATAAAAATCCTTTAGGATATGTTTCAGGAGCAATATTTCCATCTTGATCTGCCCACTCATCCATATTAAAAGTATAAAGTTGTTTACAATCTATTCTGTACTTATTGATTAAATATGCTACTTTCTTATATTGTGGATGAGGTTGTGGGAGTATCATTACCAATCTTCTGTCTTCTTCATAAGCCTGCTTCATTCTCGAGAAAATGTCCCAGATTCTCATAAAAGCCATGTCCTCATCTTTAATAATTCTTATTTTTAAGTCTGGATTAGGATGTTTTGTAATTTCCTCTTTTTTTATCTTTCTAATTTTTTCACACACAGTTTGGTCTTCAAAAGGTACCCACCTGGATGGACTGAATTTAAACGTATTCATATTTTAGCCTCCTTAAATTTTTACAGAACTTATTAAATTATAAGCATTATTATAAAAAATATTATTAATAACCTGTTTATCTAATTTTTTTCTGTTAACCGCCTTTAATATCCCCTTTATTTCCTCATAGAGAAAAAATGTAATATTTTCTTCTTTTAAGTTCTTATTGGAAATACTCCAGAGATAAGGAACAGAAGTAAAAAAATAATGATTGTTATTTATGCATATATTTTTACCTCTAAGTATAGCAATTGGTAAATCTGTCCCGAAGATTATTCTTTCGCTTCCAAAATATTCTAATAATATCTCAAAAACTTCCCAGTTATTAATCATTGCAGTATCTACATAAACATTTTTAAGTAAACATATTTTTTTAATAGTTTCCACAATATTATGTTCACAGTATAACCTGCCGGCATGTGCAAGTATTAATTTTATGTCAGGAAATGTTTTTGAAATATATGTGATATCTTCGATATTCTTGTCATCGATTAATCTTTTAGATTTAGGTATATGCAGAATTATTAATAAATTATATCTGTTAGCCAATTCAAGATGATCCACAGTTAGAAAATCCAAAATTGATACACTATCTAAATCCTCCCGATATTCTTTTCCAATTGCAAGCTCGGGATATGGTTTAAGGCCTAAAAAACCTTTCTCTATTATGTTTTTTTCAATATTCTTAATATCGTCCTCAGGTTTTGGAATAAATAATCCGTATTTTCCGGTTTTTATGATTTCCTCTGCAACCATTGTATTCATGGAATTGAGATCCATTTCTCTAAAAGGTGCACCAAAAAATAATCCTTCATATTCAATTCCTGGAAATATAATTTCAGCAGTAAAAATAAAATTATCAATAGTAAATTCATCTATCACTTCAAAATTAAAAAAGGGATCTTTTTCTTTTTTAGACTGTGATACTTCCTTGATAATATGTTCTTTCTTAAAAAGATGAACATGAAAGTCCAATATTTTTGACGGAATGTTATCTTTTATTTCCTCATTAAAAATTCTTTTATCGTTATTATAATATTTGAAATCTTTTATCATAAGAATGATTCCTGAAAAATAATTTTAACCTTTTATACCAGTGAGTGAAATTCCCTTTACAAAATTTCTCTGAAAGAAGGCGTATACAATTAATACCGGAATAATAACAATTGAAGCCGCTGCCATTGAGGGAGCAGGGTAAGATGCCTCTGCCATGGTAAATGAGGCAAGTACCAAAGGTACAGTTTTTAGCTCATTGCTGGATACCACTACTAAGGGCCATAAGAATTCATCCCAACTCCATAGAAATATCAAAATTGCTAAAACAGACAATATGGGCTTAACCAAAGGTAATATAATATTAAGATAAATTCTGATATCGGAAGCTCCATCAATCTTGGCAGCTTCAATCAATTCTGAGGGAATTCCTTTAATAAAGGACCTGAGCAAATATATTCCAAATCCGCTAATAGCAAAAGGCAGAATTAATCCCATATATGTATCTACTATTCCAAATTTGGTTATAACCATATATAAAGGGATTATAATCAAATGAATTGGTACCATCAAGCTAAGAAGAATATAATAAAAAAATAACTCTTTTCCTTTAAATCTCATCTTGGCAAATATAAAACCAGTGATAGAAGAGGTAAAAAGAACCAAAAAAGTAATACTTGAAGATACTATTAAACTGTTAAAAAATGCCCTGAAGACTGGCAGCTTTTCAAATACCAGCTTGTAATTTTCTAAAGTCCATACTTTGGGAAAAAAAGTAAGGGGTATCTGCATCATTTCAAAGGAAGTTTTAAAGGAAGATAAAATCATCCAGATAAATGGAAAAATCATAAATAAGGCACCTATGCTCAATAAGACATACAAAGTCGCTTTAATAGCAATTCTTTTAATTCTAAGACTATCCATATCTTATCCCTTTTTTTTAAAAACAAATGTTTAAATTAAAATTACCATTCCCATTCAGTTCTGGATTTTACCTGTGTAATGGTAAAACCAATTAAAAGCAATAACATAACTACTGAAACCACTGCACCATACCCAAATCTCAAGTTTCCAAAAGCTTTCTTATACATGTCTAGAGCTAAAACCATAGTTGAGTTCCCTGGTCCACCGGCATGTGGTGAAGTCATTATATAAACCTGGGTAAATGTCTGAACTCCGTTAATAGTATAAATCACTGCCAGAAATAAAAGTTGAGGTTTAAGCAGAGGTACAGTTATTTTGAAAAACTGCTGCAGAGGATTTGCTCCGTCAATCAACGAAGCTTCATATACAGTATCAGGGATCTCTTCTATGGCAGCGAGAAGTATCATGGTTCTAAGTCCGGTGTCTTTCCAGATATCCATAATAAGTATTGATATAAGAGCAATCCGGTAGTCAAATAAAAAACTTTGCATCGGTAAGTGCAAGAAATTTAGAATAACATTTATAACACCTGAATTAGGATAATAGAGTATCTTCCATATAATACTGGTAGCCACAAGCGAAGTCACCACAGGAGCAAAATAACAGGCGATAAATATTTTTTTTAATAAACCTTTAGTTTTAGAAATAGACACTGCTATAATTAAAGAAGTGACAATACCTATTACTACCAGTCCTATACAATATAATATGGTATTTCTTATACTGATTCTAAAAACCGGATTGCTAAATACTTCAATATAATTATTGAAACCAGCAAAATTGCCTTTAGTTACTATTTTGGTCCTTATAAAGGTTAAATAAAAATTATATATAATGGGCCAGAAACCAAAGATAGTAAAAAAACCCATTACCGGGATAAATACTGCTAAAATAAATCTATTAATTTTAACTCTTCCCTTTTTAATCATATTTTCCCTTTTTAGTTATCGTATATCTTACCGGGGAAATCCGGTAAGATATACGCCCTTAAAACCATTTATTTTCTATTCCGCTACTCCACTTTCTGTTTCATTTGCCGCATTGGTTATATTCATCAAAGCTTCGTCCACACTTTGGGTTCCTCCCCAGATTTTCTCAATCTCCGGATAATAAACAGAATTAGTTATGTAATCTCTGTCAACTTTAGAACCTAAAGTCATACTTTTAGTAAATGGAGTAACAAACTCATCAATAATTTTGGCAAGATCGACATTTTTTCCTTCAATGACGACTTCACCTGATTTCAGCATTTCAATTAATTTTTTATTCTGTATAGCACCTGCCCATTTTTCCAGTTTAATTGAATCTACTTTTGGATTCAGCATTAATTCACGAGCTATTATATGCGCAGCTTTTAATTTATCATCTTCAAGTTTCGTTGAAAAAACCCATCCTGCGTTAGAGGGTACATCATATAAAGGTTGCCCCCCTGGAAAGACTGGCGGAGGTAAAATATAATCGACATTCAATTCAGGATAGTCAACGTTCATAGCACCTACCGCCCAGGGACCAACCATGAACATTGCACAAAGACCCTTGGGGAAGTTGTCATAAGCCAAACCTATCTTTGGATCATCAATTTTATCTTTTAAAACCATGCCTGCCCAGAACTGGGTAACTGTTTTTGCTTCAGGTGTGTTAAAATCCCATTTTCCGGTATCTGTATTAAATGGTTTACCGCCTATTTGCAAAATGGAATCATACCATATTTCTGCACTACTGCCGCTATAAGTGAGGCCCAAACCGCTCCTTGTAACATTTCCTGCACCATCATATTTGGTTAATTTCTTTGCTGCCGTAAGAAGTGCATCCCAGGTTTTTATCTCATTAATATTTATATTTGCTTCTTTTACTAAATCAGAATTTACAAGAATACCCCAGGCTTCACCTGCATCACCCCAGCCTACTCCATAAAGCTCTCCGTCACTTCTTCCAATAACACCTAAATAAGCAATAGAATCAACATATTTATTCACATCTTCTTTATTTATAACCTCCGGAGATAACTTTAAAAATAATTCTGAAACATCAACTGAGGTCATCCATCCGTAATATCCAAACATTATATCTGGTTCTGTTCCCGCCATAACCGCAGGAATAAATTTCTGATTAAGGGTTTCGTAGGGTTGAGGAATAATATTAATATTGATATTAGGATGTCTTTCTTTAATAAGAGCTGCAATATCACCAACAATTTCTAACCCTGCAGTCCAATCTTGCATCCACATATCAAGAGTAACTGCTTTTTCGGGTTCCGGCAGAATTGGCTGGCCAAATTCATCCAGTTTCGCTGTAGTAATAGCCGTTGTTTCTACTGATGTTGTCTCTGCCGCTGAAGTTTCACCTGCTGCTGTCTCTGTAGTTGTTGTCTTTTTACAACCAGACAAGTTAAAGGACACTGCAATAATTATCACTATGAAAAAAACAAGCAACCTTAATAATTTACTTTTTTTCATTAAATCCTCCAATTTTTTAATTGAACTTAAGTACCTAATTCTTCGGTATCATTTATTAAGATATCTTATTTGAATCACCTCCTTTTTATGATATTCTTTATTTGCTTAACTTAGTTAAGCGCTCTTGCTTTATGCTTACGAAAAACAATCGTAAGCATAAAGTTAAATATTTATCACCTCCCTTTAAAACATTTTTTAAATAAACCAGCTTAGATTTCCTATATTTCAACAATATTGATTGTTGAATATTTCGCTATCATTATTTAAAGTGAATACATCAAATTTTATTCCGCTAATCTATTTTTTCATTAACCAAATATGATGGTGCAGCATCTCAGCTTTTCTCTTTGCCTCTTCTATAGTCATAAAAATCAAATTTACCGTTATAAGACGAGGCATTATATCTTCGGCAACCGGGCATAGTCCTTTTTTATATCTGTAATCACTAACCTTGATATATAATGGACAAAGAGTGGGACAATATGGATTTTTATATAATGCAGGTTTCTTAAACACATCAAATTCGTATGCGGCAACATGATTAAAACCAAATCTAAGACCTATCCCCATTTCCTCACTTAGTTTTTGAAACTTATCATAGTCCAGACCATATTTATCTCCTTCCCATGTGCAGCTAAACCAGATACCCGATTGTATCGCTTCTTTGGGTACCAAACGATTTTTTAACCACTGGCAGTCCTTTATGGAATCATTAAATATCTTAAGTGTCGCATCATAAAGATTTTTTATTCTTTCGCTAACCTTATCTAACTGAGCTAAGCCAATAGCTGCTGTAGCTTCAGTCATTCTGAAATTCAAAGTCATAAAATGAGGAGATTCTCCACTGAATGCCCATACATTTTCCATATTGTTTATCAGGTCAGGATTATTAGTCACACTCATAGCACCATCTCCTGTTGAGAGTTGCTTATATTCCTGAAAGCTGAAGCACCCAATATCCCCAAAAGTTCCTACATGTTTGCCCTTCCAATAAGATTTTAATGCAATTGCACAATCCTCGATAAGAAAAATGTTATGTTTTTTGCATATTTCACTAATTTTATCAATTTCTGCACTGAGGCCCCACATATGCGTCACAATAACTGCTTTAGTCCTATTGGTTATATTTGCTTCCAAAGATTCAGGGTCCATATTATAGGTGTCATAATTAACATCCGCGAATCTTGGGACTGCATTAAAATAAGTAGCGGCCACAGCTCCAAAGTGAACTATGGGATCGCATATTACTTCGGTTGCAGTAGCAGCGCCACTAACACTTACTGCTTCGGCTAACGCAAGCATGGCATTAGATCTGGCCAATGCAAATTTTGCTCCAGTAAATTTTGCAAAAGCTTTTTCAAAACGTTTTACCATTTCTCCATCCAGAGAGCTTAGAAGACCACTTGCCAGAACTTCCTTTAGATAATTTAATTCTTTTTCATCGAATTTTCTTATTTCTTTTGCTCTTCCGGGAACCATTTCACCCATTTTTTCCTCCTCATAATCCTAATAATACAAATTTTTTTAGTTTGACAATGATATATTTCTTATTTTTCTCAAAGTGGTAATTCTACTGATTTTTTCTCATTAGCAGATTTTACTACGGCAAAGCATACCTCGCTGGTCTTGTAAGCATCTTCAACATCATTGATGGTAGGTTTATTATTTTTAATAGCATCAATAAAATGATTTATCGATTTATCCCAAGGTTCGGAAATATCACCCTCTTTATTATTTGGAATCCAGGAAGCCGGTAATTCAATATAATCCTTTTCATAGCCTATCTCATAAAAATTGGGTATACTGTCTAACCATATTTTATTGTTCCTGACAGTTGCCTTGGTGCAATAAAGACTGAAACTAAGGGTAAAAGGTGCAATCGCTCCAAGTATAAATACACTCTTACCAATAGTCCCATTTTTAAATCTTAACATGGCCAGTGCCGTATCTTCTGTTTCTACCTGTATTTTTCTGGGAATAAATATGCCTTTGAAACTTGAAACCTCCTTGATATCTCCACATAAAAATCTCATGAGATCTATATTATGACCGCAACCTGCATGGAAAAGCGAACCAGCTACATCTTCTTTTCCCAACCATTCCCAGATTGCCCAATCAGGTGGTACATAATGAATGTAATCTGATTCAATAAAAATCTGTTTCCCCATATCACCACGTTCAAGGATATTTTTAACATATTTATATAATGGATTAAATCTTAGATGGTACCCTATTAAATATTTTACCCCTGCTTTATTGACAGCTTCTCTTATTTTTTTACAATCACCTAGAGTAATTGCCATTGGTTTTTCACACATTATATGTTTATTGGCTTCTGCAGCAGCAATAGTTATTTCTTTATGAGAGTCATTTGGGGTTGCAATGACAACTGCTTCTATTTCATTATTTTTTAACAAATCTATATAGTCCTTATAATATATTGGATCTTTACCAGTTTCCTTTTTAAATCTTTTAACATTTTCTTCACGTGTATCTGCAATAGCTGCTAATTTGGCATCTGTATTATTTAATATATTTCTGCCATGTATTGAACCTATCCACCCCAGGCCAATTATACCTATCTTAACTTTTGCCATTTACATAACTCCTTTTATAATGATTTTTCAGAATAATTATGGATAATTTTTATAATACTTATCATTGATTGCTTTTAATTTTAATAATATCAAAGGTCTTATGTTAAAATCTTTATATCACTTATATCTATTTTCATAATCACCAATGACTTTCTTTATTTTCTTTCTCTTATTTTCTTCGAGTGTGGCATCTTGTCTCACTTTTAATATTCTTTCAACTTCTCTTGTGGCATTTTCACCAATATTTTTAGCTCCATCTTCAAACCACCTTTGATATTTTTTTCTGTTCAGAATACCGGAACTATAATATTCACTACTTCTTAAATTTTTGATGCTCAATTCATCAAGCATATAATTCCCCGTTGATCTAATTTTTTTAATAGAATTCATAGCCAAGCTTTCAATACTTACTTCAATTCCTTTCATATATCTTCTTACCATACCAATAATTTCATTATCTATCAGGAGTTGTGAAAAAGAGACCGTTTCTCCGGTAGAAAACATTCCAGCATTAACCAAAAGATTGATACCAGACTGAAAACTGCTAATATATGAAAGCATATTCTCAAATCCCAGTTGTTCATCTAAAATATGCGCATCAGAAACAGGAGTACAATTATGAGTAGGTATTTTATAATATTGTGCAATCTGTGCAGAAGCTATCCCCATTAAAAAGCACTCAGGAGTACTTAGCAGAGCGGCGCCTGATTTCATCTCAATTTGACCTGCAGAGCTGCAATATAATAGAGGTGTTCCTTTATTAAATAATTGTGCAATTACAACTCCTGATAAAATCTCGGCATTCTTTTGTATTAAGGTTCCGGCAATTGAATAAGGCGCAGTTGCACCTGACAGCGGACCTGGTAATATGAGGCAAGGAAACCCCTCTTTTACCATTTTAATAAATCCTTTTATTGTTCCTGGTGTCCAGAAAAGCGGACTTGAGGGAGATATCTCACATATACCTATAGGTCTTATGTTTATATTATCGTAATCAAGGACAATTTTTATTATTTCTATTATGACTTCCACTTCGGTATCTTTTTCGGGAGCAAACAATATTGGTTTTATAGTATTATTAAAAACAGCATCTATTCCATGTAAAATTGAAGATTTAGGCGGTACATCCTGAGGCATACTTTGTGGTGAAACCATATCTATTTCAGATAAATAGTTTGATAATTTTGCAAAAATTCCTACATCTTCTTTAGTTGAGGGTTTTCTGGCATTCTTATAAGGATCAAGGCTGAATATTCCATTACAACCGGATGCTGTCCTGGTCTCATTACCAGCACCAAGCTTAAAACTGCATGACCCGTCTCTGCTAAATACTTCAAATTCTTCCGGGGTATCTTCTATCGCTTTTTTCACAACCGTGGGATTAAATTTTATAGTACGGGTATCATAATTAATTTCCAATCCTTTTTCCTCAAGCATAGACAGGACATCGGTATCTTCAATTTTTACCCCGACTTCGCTTAATATATCTAAGGTAGCCTCATCTATTCTTTTTATTTCATCATCATTTAAGACTTTAACTTCAGATAATTTCATATACAGCTCCTGATCTTCTTTAAATCTTAGGTATTCTTTAAACCTTAGGCAATTATTAATTTTTTACTGATTTTCTCAAATTCTTCTCTTGTTTCTCTATCCACTTTGCTATCAGTAATTATTTTATCCATCTCTGATATTTGAAATATCCTGGCCTCGGCTGTCTTATTAAACTTACTTGAATCAACCAGGCAAATGTGTTCTTTACATCTTTTATGCATTTCTTTTACAACATCAAATATTTCAAGATTGTAATAATCACTCAGCCCCCCACCTATAGATATTGCTCTTGGTGAAAAGAAAAACTTATTACCATTAAACTCATTAATAGTTGTAATTGCAGTTGGCCCAACAAAACAACCGAATTCTTTTATCAGTAACCCTCCGGTAGAAACTACCTTTATGTTTTCATTTTTTAAAAATAACCCAAGATTTAAATGATAATTTGTAATAATCATAAGATTTCTAAAATTAGATTCAGCAAGTTGCTTTGCAAAGTAATAACATGTAGTAGAAGGTGCTAAGAAAATACAATCCCCATTTTCAACATATTCTAAAGCTGCAACTGCAATCTTCTCCTTTAATTCCATATTTTCGTTAAGTTTTATAAAATTTTCATCTTCTGCATTCTTTATTATGTTTAGCATTACTCCACCATGTACTTTTTTTATTCTTCCTTCCCTTTTTAATTCATTTAAATCTCTATGTGCGGTAGCCAGAGAAATACCAAAATAATTACATAATTCTTTAACTTTTAACTCTTTTTCTTCACTTAATAGATTAACAATCTTTTCTTTTCTTGATTCTTGGAACATTTTTTTAATAAATTATTTGCTATAATTTGATAAATTTTGATATTATTATATTATAATTATAATTATTGTCAAGATAATTTTATATTTTCTCTTAATATTTCACCATAAGAACCCGGGATATTGATAATATTTGTTGAAAAATAACAATTAAACCAAAGCATATCTCTGGTTAAGACTTGGGAGTAGAATCAATTAGCAAAACAGATAAAATAATTATTGGTGTAAAATTTCAGTTTAAAATTAGTCTGTTTCAACAGAGGTAATTCTTATATCGTCCTCTTGACATATTTGCACATTCTCACTTCCGCAAGCTGGGCATTTAACATCGGAAATATCAAGCTCAGCATTTGATTCAAATATCTTTCTGCACTGGCTGCATGCAAGCTTTAATTTATTTTTTTTAAATTTAAGAATGGCACCTTTTAGCCTTTGATTCTCTGCGGTTAAAAAATCAAAATAAAATTTTATAGATTCCGGTTCAATACTTGCAATATGGCTTAATTCAAAATTAACTTTTTTTATTTTTTTTAGTTTTTTTTCTTTTATGACTTTATCAAGTATCTCCACTATTGAACTTGTAATTGAATATTCGTGCATAAATTATTTTTTCAGATATTTTTTATATAAAAAATTTTTTCTTTATGTACACATGATTTTCCTGAAAAATCTTTTGCCTTTTTGGATTACTTTGCCCGAGATATCTTTTAATTCCAGTTCCAGATTTGGATCTTCTATTTTTAGATCACCTAATTTTATTGCACCCTGAACGATAAGCTGTCTGGCTTTGCTGTTTGACTCTGCAAGACCGCTGCTTACCAATAAATTTACAAGCCGGATTTTTCCATCCTTAATATCTTCCTGCTTCGGTACACATTTTTCAACTTCATCAGGTATTTTTTTCTCCTTAAAGATGCTGTCAAATTTTTTCTCGGCGTTTATTGCTTTTTGCCGGTCATGTAAATATTGAACAATAAGTTTTGCAAGATTTCTCTTTGCTATAACAGGATTTTCACCTTTTTCTTTTATGTTTTTTTCAATTTTATCAATTTCAGGCTTACCTATTCTTGTAAGAAGCCTGTAATAATCAATTATTATAAAATCAGGAATCGACATAACCTTACCAAATATTTCATCAGGAGACTCTGTCACACCTATGTAATTTCCAAGGCTCTTGCTCATTTTTTCTGCTCCGTCGGTTCCAGCCAGGATAGGCATTGTGATTGCAATCTGCGGTCTCTGGCCAAATTCTTTCTGAAGCTCTCTTCCAACCAATAAATTAAACCGCTGATCTGTTCCTCCAAGTTCAATATCAGCATTTATAGCTACTGAATCATATGCCTGCATTATGGGATATAAAAATTCCATAATCGCAATTGAGATATTATTATGAAAGCGTTTCTTGAAGTCATCTCTTTCAAGCATTCTTGCCACGGTAAACCTTGAAGTCAAATTTAAAATATCTTCAAGCTTTAAAGGTTTTAACCATTTTGAATTTTTAACAACTTCAGTTTTTTCCACATCGAGTATTTTGAATGCTTGTTTCATATAGGTTTTGGCATTTTTATCTATGACTTCAGGATTAAGCTTGGGACGCAGTGTGGATCTCCCCGAAGGATCCCCTACCCTTGCTGTATAATCGCCTATTATCAATATAGCTTTATGTCCCATATCCTGGAACTGCCTGAGTTTATTTAACACCACAGTATGTCCAAGATGTATATCAGGTGCTGTGGGGTCAAGGCCCAGCTTGACTTTAAGAGGTTTATTTTCACTGATGGATTTTGCCAGCATATCTTCAAGTTCTTCTTTTATCAGAATATCTTCAGCACCCTGGCAGGCTGTGTCGATTTGTTTCCTTAAATCCTTTTCCATACTAATTACCCTCTAAAAAATAAAAAAATAAATTTGACATAACAGCACAAGTATCATAAAAAATCTGCAATAAATATTAACATAGCCGATATATATATGTCTATTATACTGTCTGGGTTCCTGACTGAATTTAACTTTCTTTATGAACAGCAGGTGTTATAATTAAACTTTGTTTTAGAGGTTAGAGATATGAACAATTTTAATAAAAATAAAAATAATAAGAAGAAATCGGGATGGGTTAAGTCTTTTTTTATAGTTCTGATAATATGCGTTGCTTTAATCTTTCTTATTGGAGCAATTTCAGGATTGATTTATTTAAGAACTGTGCCTACACTTGAAGAGCTCACACCCACAGCGATAGCCGAAACTTCAAAAGTATATGCAATAGACGGCAGTCTTCTGACTGAATTTCATGCCGAAGAAAACAGGGAAATAATTGGCTTTGATAAAATGTCCCAGAACATAAAAAATGCAATAGTCGCTGTTGAAGATAAAAGGTATTACGAACATCAGGGCGTTGACTATAAGAGGATTATTGGAGCACTTATAGCTGATATCAGATCAAGAACTATTGTACAGGGCGGCAGTACAATCACCCAGCAATATGTCAAGAATGTATATTTCAGCCCGGTTCAAACACTTAGAAGAAAAGTCAATGAAGCAGTAATAGCAATACAGCTTGAGCGCCACTACACAAAGGATAAAATCCTGGAAATGTATCTTAATACGATATACTTTGGTGCCGGTGCTTACGGTATCGAAAAAGCATCTCAAGTTTATTTTGGTGTAAGTGCCAGTGATCTTACAGTAGCCCAGTCTGCACTTCTGGCGGGTCTTGTAAAAGCTCCGGAGATATATTCTCCCTTCAACAATCTTGAAAAAGCGCAGAGCAGGAGAAATTTGATTCTAAAACTTATGTACGATCAAGGTTATATAGATAAAAATGAATTCATGAGTGCAATAATAGAGCCTGTTATCTTAAATACGGATCAAATAAATATCAACGCACAGAATGCCGGCAGGATTGCTCCTTATTTTATTGATTATATAAAACAGGAGCTCTATGCGAAAAAATTTACCGATCGTGATGTGTTTAAGGGTGGGTTGAGGATATACACAACCCTGGATACAGGTCTTCAGCAGAAAGCCGAAGATGCAATTAAAAAAGTATTTCCGGAAGACCCCGGTCCCTCATATGCATTAGTTTCCATGGATCCTTCCAATGGTTATATCTACAGCCTTATTGGCGGTAAAGATTATAATAAAAGCAAATTCAACATTGCTACTCAGGGTAAAAGACAGCCCGGATCAGTATTTAA
The DNA here is from genome assembly GCA_023475715.1 of Actinomycetota bacterium. The sequence continues at coordinate 5,416 of JAMCVO010000344.1, read as the reverse complement.
GACTGTGGTGTTGATGGAATCGATAAGGCAGCACCTCTCTCCAAATGACAAATATAACCCTAATGGTCCAATAGTCATAGATATGCCGTCCGGACCTGACTGGAAAGTAGATAACTTTGGGAGCGAGAAATTTGAAGGTGATATGACAGTCGTGGATGCAACGATCCATTCGGTCAACGTAGTTTATGCACAGCTCATGATGAAAGTAGGCACAGACAATGTGGAGCGGTTATGCAATGAAATGGAAATTACCGATATAGGCAATAATCCTGCCATTGCTTTAGGAGGACTTGAAAAAGGTATTACTCCCCTGGATGTGACCAAAATCTTTGCTACCCTTGCCTCGGGAGGGATATATCACCAGCCGGTTTCTATTTTAAAAATAACTGATTCCGAAGGCAAGGTTCTTTATGAGTATGATCCTGAAAAAAACGAACAAAATTTCCGGATAATGGATTCTCCAATTGCATATTATGTTACCAGGATTCTTGAAAGAGTAATATCAGAGGGTACAGGAAGAGGTGCAAATATAGGCAGACCAGCGGCAGGAAAAACCGGCACAACCACTGATAATAAGGACGCCTGGTTTGGAGGTTTTACCCCTGAACTGGCAACTGTTGTCTGGATGGGTTATGAGCAGTCCAGCAAACCTATGAAACAAATAAATGGCCGAACAGTCGTTGGCGGCTCTTTCCCGGCTGATATATGGCGGGAATACATGAAAGAAGCACTTAAGGATAAGCCAGTAAAAGATTTCAAAGCTCCGGAAGGAGAGCTTGCTGATATCGAGGTCTGCAAGGAATCCGGTTTATTGCCGATATTCTGGTGTCCAAAGGAAACTCTTGGTTTTATGATTTTTGTAAAGGGCAAGGAACCGACCGAGACTTGCAATGTCCATAACAAAGTTCCTGTACCGGATGTAATGGGCTTAAGTATTGATGAAGCAAGGCAGATTTTTACAGATTTAAATTTTATAATAAATGAATCATTTGAATTTAATGATATTTATAATGAAAACATAGTATTCGGTATAGACCCAGCTCCCGGAACAATACTGGAATCTCTGACAGGCGAAAAATTAAGCGCCACACTGCAGGTTAGCAAGGGACCTCAAACATATGAAATGCCAAACCTTATCGGGCTAAAAAAAGACATTGCGGAGCAAACGCTCAGCAGTCTCGGGATTCCTATAACAAACGTGATTTATGATTTCAGCATTGAGCAACCTATTGACAAGATTTATAAACAGGATCCGCTTGCGGCAGTATTAATCACGAAGAACACTATTATAACGATATACATCAGTAAAGGTGAAGATCCTGAAAGTACTATTCCAGATGTATTTGGGATGACAGAAGCTGATGCATTAGCGGCACTGAACAATGCCGGATTTAAAAATGTATCTGTCCAAAAAGAAGAAAGTGATAAGGAAATGGACAAAGTGTTTGCTCAGATACCGGATTCCGGAACAAGATATGCTAAAATTTCAGAAATAATAATAAAAATCAGCCGGGGAATCCTGGTTCCCGATGTTATAAATAAGAGCAAAACAGAAGCAATTTCCATACTTGAATCACTGGGATTCAAAGTTGTTGTAACACCAGACCCTCTGGCTGAAGGAAAAGTTAAAAGCCAGTTACCCGCAGCAGGTTCACACCTTAATTATGGAGATACTGTCGCTATTGAAATTGAAAGTACCACATCAACAACTACTACATAAGGCAGACGACTCCATAAACTGCATCAGCTCCATGATTATTTTTATCCCTGAACTGAGTTTATAAGAGAATTTATCCTACCATGCTACTCACTATTTATTGGCTGCCAAAGTTATGAAAATTTCGAACCAAATTTTAAAGGAACTGATTATTATTAAATATAATTTTAAATGAATAGAATTTACAATATAAATATAAAGTATTGACATTATAAAATAAATTATTTATATTTTATCATACAAGAACTATACACATGTTGTCCCTTTTATCATAGATGAGAATGATAACATTATCATCAAGACTGTTTTCCCTAGCAGAAATTTTCATAAAATTTATAAGGAGAAATTAAAATGAATTACAAATTAGATTACAATGAAAAAATGATTGAAAAGGAAGCTAAAAATTATAGAAAAGTATCTGACCAGAAAAAGAAAAAAATCGAAAAGATTTTACAAAAAAGTTCAAAGAATAAAATTATAACACTACGATTAAATGATCTCGATTTGCATAAAATACAATCTATTGCGGTTGATGAAGGAATCCCTTACCAGACATTAATATCAAGCATACTGCACAAATATATTAATCATAGATTGGTTGATAAAAATGAAGTCCTGAAAATATCAGAATTATTAAAATAAACTTTAGTGGCTAGACTGTCACATTTTTTGTGTATGAATTATTACTCCAACAGCTATTATAACAGCATAATTCTTACCCATAATATATCTATTGCAAAAATAGCTGAGCATCCTATTGTTATCCATAAAAGTGACATGTATAATTTCTATGATTTCCAATCAAAAATATAGTAGGTTTTGTTAAAATTCTTGAAATAAATGAATCTTTTTTTTTCTTTTAATAAACTCTTTATCACTGAAAATATGATAGTTTATTTCTCTTTCAAACTTGCTTTCAAGTCCGGAAATTTTTTCTATTAAAACATTTTGGCTCTCGAACTAAAATTATAATTTTAAAAATTCAAATTTTATTTAAAATAAAAAGTAAGATTACAACACAACTATCACTAAAGCACACCTCTTGCAAGATGACCTCTGGTATAATCTGTAAAAGATTTGTCGTAAGCAATAGTCTGCATATAATCTTTATATCCTGAAATATCGTTTTTATTTAACAAATTTATAGCTTTTTTATATATTTTTATTACCTTGGCAGCTTCAGAACCTTTCATAAATTTCGTATCTATGATAATAGAATTTAAACCAGCCTCAAATATTTTATCCAGGTCAAATATCGTACAGATTTTCCTGGAGTTATAAACAACCATATTTTCATTATACTCATTGCTTATGTTGAACCTGTAGCCTTTGTTATCTTTAATCTGATAAGATTTGTTCTGCTTATATTTTGTATCCAGAAATTCCAGCTTATACCTTGCTGTCATTATCGGATAATAACCGTAACTAAAAATTGAAAAATTTACATCTTTAGGGCTATTTTCTCTTAAGGTATCTATGATTTCTGACATTTCTTCAATATTGAGCTCGGAAGACAAATTCATACCCTTAATTGAAATTTTTAAATTGTTACCTGCGGCATTAATTTTGTCCATTAGCTCATAATAAAAAAATACTGCAAGATTATTAAAGATATTTAAACTGGGAGTTAAATATAAATTAATGTCGCCGGTCGTTTTCGATATCAACTTTATAATTCCCGAATTTGAAATGGCTAAATTCTTTATGCCATTCGTAGTGAGTTTAGCAATAATCTTCTCGATATCATAAGTTTTAGTATCATAAAATATTGCGGGCGTATTTAAGATAAACTCGATATTATTTGAAGCACTTAAATCTTTTAACCTTATCAAATTGTCAAATGGCAAAGTACTTCTATCATCTATAACTTCTCTAAAGTTATCATAGACAATCTTATCGGTACCGGCATTTAGGGCTTCTGCTGCAACATCTTTTTTATCTAACACAACCACCAATTCCAATCTTTCATTGCTGCTTTTTTCAAATGGGGGTTTTTCAAATTTTTTCATATCTTTTAAAACAAGATTATATTTTTCCAAATAATTTTGTATGTCAATTTTTTCAAGTTTTTTAAACATCGCACCTGCAACTTCTGTATCTGTTTCCAGTCTTGATTCAGGTTCAGACTTTAAATTTCCAACATCAATCTCAAGAAGCTTTTTTGCTTCCAAATCAAGGTCCCTATCATAAAATTTAAAAATTCTATCATCTTTTGAAAGTACTGCATTATGTTTCAATGGAATTTTATACAATTTTTTACCCGCTTCTTCTTTAATTAGTTCAATATCATTAATATTAATCTGTTCGTTTCCCTTTTTTGTCCATATTTCTATAATGTCTCCTCTGTTTACGGGCCAGTTGCTTTTAAAAGAAATGTATTTAATCTTATTCTTTTCAAAATCAAGTTTAAAAATTCTTCCCAAAAAGTTTCCTACGCTGCCTGATTTTTTCTGGGATATTATTTCCTTTGGATACTTTTCTTTAAAATAGCCCGTTCCTGTTTCTCTTGAAAAAATCTGTGTAACTTTATATTTATCTAAAGCATCAACTTTATAATCTTCAGGATTTCTACGGTATAAATCGATATATTTTCGATATATCTTTGTAACTATGCCCACATAATCGGAAGATTTCATTCTGCCTTCAATTTTTAACGCATCTACTCCCAAAGCTGCGATTTGTGGCAGGATTTCAAGCGTACAAAGATCGCTCTTGCTTAAAAGATATACCTCCCTGCTTATATATGACGAACCGGAGCCATTGCTTTCATCGCTAATCAGACTATATCTCATCCTGCAAGGCTGAGGGCATCTCCCCCTGTTCCCGCTCCGCTCACCGGTAAAAGAGCTGAAATAACAGCTACCTGAATAAGAATAGCACTGGGAACCATGGATAAAGATTTCTGTTTCAATAATTTTTTTATTCGTTATATCTTTTATTTCTTTAAGTGTCATTTCCCTGGCAAGGATAACCCTTGCAAACTTTAATTCTTTTAAAAGCTCTACAGAGTAAAGATTATGAATGTTAAGCTGAGTGCTTGCATGGATTCTCATTGAAGGAAACAGATCATTTAAAATCTTATATAACCCAAAATCCTGAATTATTATCCCATCGCTGCAAAATTGTGCATATTCATTCAGGAAATTGATGACCTCATTTAATTCCCTGTTTTTCAAGAGTGTATTAAGGGCAAGATAAACTTTCACATGGTTTGAATGGGCAAATTTTATAGCTTTTTTTAACTGGGGCAGCTCAAAATTTTCTGCATAAGCTCTTGCCCCGAATTTTTTATATCCCAGATACACTGCATCAGCACCAGCATTTACAGCAGCTTTCAGCTGATCCCACCCGCCTGCAGGTGAAACCAATTCAATTTTAGTGCCAGATATAATTTTATCCTTGCTCATAATTTATTAATAAATTAATAAAAATAAGAATGAAAATAAAATTAGATATAAGCAGATAATATATCTTCAAAAACAGGAATTTTTCCCAGTAAAGTTTTTATATCAACAATTTATATAACAATCTTACTCGCTGACTTCCACCCCCGATATATTCTCAAAATATTTCAGAATTGCACTATGGTCTTCTTCACCTTTGCCGGAAGAAGATAAAGATTTTAATATTTCAAGAACCTGTGCTGTAAATGGTAAAGACAAATTCAATTTTTCTCCTGCATAGATCGGAAGAGCACAC
>JAMCVO010000740.1 GCA_023475715.1 Actinomycetota bacterium | reverse complement strand
TATTATATTGTCAATATTTCTAATATCTATGACACTATAATAATTATTACTTTCAGACAATTGTTTTAAAACTTGCTTCAGTATTGAATTTTTTTCAACTATATTGTCATCTGTGCCAAAAATAATACTCTTGCCTTTTTTTGTTAAAAATAATATATCTGCTGAAAAATTATCATCTATTACAGCTTCTTTTATTTCTTCTTTGACTTCAAGATCCAAAGCTTCGTAAATCTCACCACAGCTTAAAATATTTTTTTTAGCTATTTTCTCCCCTAATTCAGGAGAATACTTGACAGCATTTCTAACAATTATAAGATCTTTGTAATCTTTAAGATCTTTATCTTCAAGCTTTAATAAAACTATGCCTTCTTCATCTACCAGATATAAATGACCACCTGCAAGAATGCTAATAAAGGGTTTTCTTTCAGTAACTTCAATTATTATATTATCGGGAAATACTTTTTTTAAATTAATACTTTTAAGCCAGATGAGATTTTTTATTAATTTTTCTTCGACAGCTTTTTTATCTACTTCAAATATATTTGCACCGATGGTAATGTCTGTTTCTTTTTTTAATGTATCCACAGTATAATGATTATTATTTTTAAATATTATACTACTAATTTTAAAATAACTGCTGTTATAAAAATAATTAAATCCCCAAATAAGTCCCGTAAAAATTATAACAAGAATTAAAACCTTTATAAATACAATAAATCTCCTTTTAAATATTCTTCTTTTTCTGCCAGCTAAAATTTTATTATATTTTTTTTCGGCAATTTCCATATTTATAACTTCAGACTTGCATAATTTAATATTATTTCAACAAGCCAATCATAATTCAACCCGCATGCCAGAGCAGCCTTTGGAACTAAACTGGTAGGCGTCATCCCCGGAATCGTATTTACTTCAAGCGCATATACTTTTTTATCATTACTCATAATGAAATCAACTCTTGCATAACCGCCGCAGCCAAGGGAAGTAAAGCAGTTCTCAGCGATTTCAGAAATTTTATGGGATGTTTCAGTATCAAGCTGGGCAGGAACAATATAATCCGTAAACCCGGCAGTATATTTAGCCTGATAATCATAGAAACCACTTTTTGGTTTTATTTCAATTATTGGCAGAGATATAGCTTCATCTCCGACAATACTTACAGTCAAAAGCTTACCGGAAATAAATTTTTCTATAAGCGCTTTGCTGTCATAAATTAAAGCTGTCCCCACAGCTTCTTCAAGCTTTTTCTCTTCATTTACTATGGTTACACCTATGGTTGAACCTCCTCTGTTTGGTTTTACTATAACAGGATATCCTATTCTGTTGAGGACACAGTATTTAATCTTTTCCATATTTAAAAATGATTTACCGGTAACTTCTTCAAAATCCGGGGTTAGTATGCTTTCACTGCAAAAAATTTTTTTTGTAAAAATCTTATCCATTGCGATTGCACTTGCAAGAACACCGGAGCCGGTATAGGGTATTTTAAGAAGCTCAAGCAATCCTTGTACCGTTCCGTCTTCACCATACTTCCCGTGAAGAGCGATAAATACAATATCAATAGTTTTAAATATATCCATTTTATAATCTTTAAAATCAATAAATCTGGCATCATATCCTGATCTTAAAAGAGACTCATAAATACCTTTGCCTGTGGACAAAGAAATATCTCTTTCAGTAGAAATGCCCCCTGCAATTACACCGACTCTTATACTGCTTTTATCGGACCTGATTTGCAGATTTTTAAATTTTTCCAACAAATTTTCTCTCATTTTAAAATCCTATCATTTTGACTTCATATTCCAGTTCCTTTTTAAAACTGATTTTTACAAAATGTTTTATAATTTTCGATAAAATCAATAAATCTTTCGATGATGCATTTGAATAGTTCTCCAGAAAATTGGCATGTTTGTTTGATATCCTTGCTCCGCCATAAGAGAAATTTTTGAGACCGCATTTGTCTATCATTTCTCCGGTCCTCAAATGAAAGCCTTCAATATTTTTAAAAAAGCACCCTGCATTTTTTGAGTTAAGCGGTTGTTTGGCTTTTTTATTTTTTATGTTTTTCCTGATCTTTTCAAAAATCAATTCTTTTTTCTCTTTTTTACCCGATAGAATAATATCTGTCAATACTGCCAGATCGGCAACATGGAAAAATCTGTACTGGCGGGCATCTCTAACTTCAATAGTTTTATCTTCAACCTTATTTTTATCAACTGCAACATACCTGATTTCTTTAAGATAATCATTAAAAAAGTTATCGTAACTTCCGCTGTTTCCCATTACTGCACCTCCTACCGTTCCGGGAATTCCTGCAAGGAAAGAAAAGTCATAACCCTTTTTTGCACAATTCACCATAAATTTTTGCAGACTGCAGGCCGCACCTGCTGTTATTTTATCAGTTTCTGCAAATTGAAGATAATTGAACCCTTTCCCAAGTTTTAAAACTGCAATGTCCATAAAGCCATCATTGAATAATATATTGGTACCGCCGGCAATTATGATAAATTTCACAGAATTTCCTGTTAACCCAATAACGGTATCCAGCAAGGATTTCCTATTTTCAATCTTTAAAAAATAACGGCATCTGCCCCCTGTTCCAATAGATGTAAGATCTGATACATTAAAATTTAAAACCATTTCAGCTTTGAAATTTTTACCAAATGTTTCTTTTTTATTCATTAAATCGTTTAATTTTTTAATAAATCATCAGTAACTCTGGTTATGTCTCCCGCACCCATCAGAAGAACTATATCGCCTTTTCGTATATTTACGTCCAGATAATCTTTAACATCAGACAATTTAGGTATATAAGCTATCGTTTTATTAAAACCTTCTTCAATCAAGCTATCCACCAGCAATTTTCCTGTAACTCCCGGTATAGGTTGCTCGTCTGAACCAAAGACATCTGTTATTACAAGAATATCAGTACAGGTAAAGCTCTGGCTGAATCTGTCATGCAAAATTGCCAGTCTTGTGTATCTATGCGGTTGAAATACTGTAATAATTCTCTCTTTCTTTTCAAGAGCTGCTGACTCAAGAGTTGCCCTGACTTCCGTTGGATGGTGAGCATAATCATCAAAAATGGCAGCGCCGGATTTTTCACCTCTTTTTTCAAATCTTCTCTTTACGCCTGTAAAATACTGTAAAATGCTTATGGCTTTTTCCATATCTAAACCCAATCCGAAACATACTGAAAGTGCTGCAAGGCTATTTTTTATGTTATGCCGCCCCGGAACATTCAATTTTACTGGTCTCATGTTCAAACTGCCTTTGCTTTTAAAAACCAGATCATAACTTGATGCAAGGTTTGCAAGCTTGATATTTTCAGCTCGCAAATCATTTTTAATTCCGGTTCCAAAAGTTATTACTTTCTCTTTTGTATGTTCCAGAATATCTTTCAAGTTTATTTCATCACCATTTATTACAGCAAACCCGCCCTTTTTAATATTATTTATAAATTTATAGAAACTATTTTTCAACAACTGGAAATCTTTCCAATAATCCATGTGATCTTCCTCTATATTTGTAACAACCCCGACAAATGCCTTGTATTCTAAAAAAGTGTCATTGCTTTCACACGCTTCTGCAATTATGTAATCACTATTTCCAAACCGGGCATTGGAGCCCAGCTCATTTAATTCTCCGCCTACGATTATTGTCGGGTCCAGCTCCATTCCCCTAAGTATTAGAGAGATCATCGAAGTAGTTGTGGTCTTGCCATGGGTCCCTGTAACTGCAATACCTTTTTTACCGTTTAAAATCCATGCAAGTATGTCACCACGGCTGAAAACGGGTATTTTCTTCTCTCGGGCAGCTATAAGCTCCGGATTATCCTTGGGAATTGCCGTGGAAAAAATAACCGCATCCCATCCCTCGACATTTTTTCCGTCATGCCCTATATTTACAAGCAGGCCCTCGTTTTTGAGTAAATTAGTATATCTTGATTCTTTAATATCCGAGCCTGCGACATGGTATCCCATTCCATTAAGCACTATCGCTATTGCGCTCATCCCTGCTCCGCCAATTCCGATAAGATAGAATTTTTTATATTGCTGGAGCCTGTCTTTATTTTCCATAGCCGTCTTTCTCCATTATTGTTTCTGCAATTATTTTTGCACTGTCCATGCTGGCA
>JAMCVO010000761.1:2681-4146 GCA_023475715.1 Actinomycetota bacterium | reverse complement strand
TCTTTATCTTAAACATCTCTTATCGCCTTCGCAATTTTCAATGCACGCAAAGTTTCTTTTATATCATGTACCCTTAATATCTTGGCACCATTCAGAAATGCATATACTGCAGCCGCAATACTTCCCTCAAGCCTCTCTTCGGCAGGCAGTCCGCCAAGCAAATTTCCAATGAAAGATTTCCTCGAGACTCCCGCAAGAACCGGATATCCCATTTCATTAAATTCTGAAAGCCCGGATAAAATTTCAAGATTGTGCTCAACATTCTTTCCGAAACCAATGCCCGGGTCAACTATAATCTTTTCTTTTTCAATACCGGCTTGCGTAGCTTTTAGTGCCCTTTCATATAAATAATCATAAACTTCGTCTACAACATCACTGTAAGCAGGATTTTCCTGCATATTTTCAGGATTTCCCTGCATATGCATGATAATTATTGAAGATTTTGATTGTAAAACCAACTCCATCATTTTATTATCGGCAGATAACCCGCTTATATCGTTGATTATAACAGCGCCTGCATCAATTGCCTTTTTAGCAACTTCAGATCTGTAAGTGTCGATCGAGATAGGAATTTTTTTAAAATTTTTTGCGATATGTTCGATTACGGGAATTATTCTGTTCAACTCTTCATCTGGGCTGACTGGTTTTGAACCAGGTCTAGTTGACATTCCGCCAACATCTATAATATGAGCTCCCTGCTCAATAATTTCTTCGGCTCTTCTGAATGCATTGCTCTTTTCAAAGTATTGCCCGCCGTCATAAAAGGAATCAGGAGTAATATTAAGAATGCCCATGATAAGTGCACCTTCCTGATCCATTTGAAAATCTATTCCACCCATTTTAATGATTTTTCGATTATTTATTGCTTCCAATAAATCAACATACTCCGCCAATTGCTCCGAAAGCTTTTTCAAGCCAAATGGCTGCATTTTAATTTTATCTATCAGGCTGAAAATAGCTTTCTCTGTGCCTAATATTATAATATTTGCTGCTCCTTCCGATCTTACGAGAGACTGTCGGGAAGTCACTACATCCCCGCCTCTTGAAAGCATTTCCTGCTTGAGAATATTAGCGGCTCTGACATCAACATCTTTAACCTTCAGCGCAAGAGGGAAGATTTTATTTATCATTATAAGCTGACCAGGCAGGGATGCCCCAATTTTATCAAATTCTTCAAGGCCCTGCTTTTTAGTTTTTAAATTTAATTTTCTTATTTTATAGCCCATGCATAACAACCCTAATTCCTGCCGGATTTTATCAATGCCATTGCTTCTGCTCTTGATGCCGGATTTTGCCTGAACAAACCTCTTACCGCAGACGTAACTGTAATGGTATTTGGCTTTTTAACACCCCTCATACTCATACATAGATGTTCGGCTTCAATTATTACCATGGTACCTCTTGGCTCATTTTATTATCGGCAGATAACCCGCTTATATCGTTGATTATAACAGCGCCTGCATCA
>JAMCVO010000761.1:0-2671 GCA_023475715.1 Actinomycetota bacterium | reverse complement strand
AATAGTGGGTTTAAGCAAGCTTACCAGAGTGCTTGAAGTAGCTTCCAGAAGACTCCAGGTTCAGGAAAGACTTACAACAGTTATTACCATGGTACCTCTTGGCTCAATTTTATTCATGATTGTATCGGCAATAACTGTTGTAAGTCTTTCCTGAACCTGGAGTCTTCTGGAAGCTACTTCAAGCACTCTGGTAAGCTTGCTTAAACCCACTATTCTGCCTGACTTGTTTGGTACATATGCAATATGTGCCTTTCCCACAAAAGGAACCATATGATGCTCGCAAATCGAATAGAATGGGATATCTTTGACTATTATCATCTCGTCATGATTTTCATCAAATAATGATACAAGTTCTTCACCTGGATTTTTCCCTATGCCGCTGAAAAGTTCTTCATACATGTCTGCAACACGGCTGGGAGTCTTGACAAGTCCTTCTCTATTTAAGTCTTCACCAATACCTTTTAGTATCAGTCTGACACCTTCTTCTATCATTTTTTTATCCACTAAATCTCCTATGCTAAATTTTGTAAGATTTAAATTAAAATAAATTTTCTTTAGTTTAATCTTTTATTTTAAAAGGGCTCTATCAAGAATACTTCTTAAATAGAACCCCTTTAAACTGTTTATTTAACTTAAATAACGTCCGTAAATATTATCTTATTTAGTTATTCACCCTTTACGGAAATCCGGGATGCCCTGACTTTTACGGGACTTCTACTATTTTTTGATTTTACTGCAGCAGCTCCATCATTTTTAGGCTCTTTCTCTTCCGGTTCGGTTCCGTTGTTTCTGACTTTTTTCTGGCTCTTTACATTAAATAACATGTTCATCACTTGCTCTCTTGAAAGTGTCTCTTTCTCCATTAATTTAGTAGCAAGCATTGTAAGAGCGTCCTTATTTTCAGTAAGTATCTGCTTTGCCTGTTCATAACTTTCCTGGACTATTCTCTTGACTTCCCTGTCAATTTCAGAAGCTATCTCCTCGCTGTAGTGAGGCCTTGACATTATCTCTTTTCCAAGAAAAACTTCTTCTTCATCCAGTCTATAAGTAATGGGGCCCAGCTTATTACTCATTCCAAGCTCCGTAACCATTTTCCTTACAATCTTGGTAGCTCTGTCAATGTCATTCTGGGCACCGGATGTTATGTCATCAAAAATCATTTCTTCGCTGACTCTTCCGCCAAGAAGCTGTGTTATATTATCAAGCAGCTCTTTTTTTGTTTTTAAATATTTATCTTCTTCAGGCAGAGTAATTACATAACCAAGTGCCCTGCCCCTGGAAATAATAGATATCTTATGTATGGGATCAGTATTGGGAAGAATGTGTGAAAGCAAAGCATGACCCGCTTCATGAAATGCAATTATTCTTTTTTCTTCTTCGGAAATAATCCTGCTTTTCTTTTCGGGACCAGCTATTACTCTTTCGATTGCATTTTCCACTTCAAACATACTTATTTTTTTCTTGTTGTGTCTTGCGGCAAGCAAAGATGATTCATTAAAAATGTTTGCAAGGTCAGCACCTGTAAATCCAGGAGTTTGCTTGGCAATCGTCTTTAAATTTACATCTTTATCAAGCGGTTTGCCTCTTGCATGGATCTCAAGAATATTTTCTCTTCCAATTAAATCAGGCCTGTCAACAACAATCTGCCTGTCAAATCTGCCAGGCCTGAGCAGCGCCGGGTCAAGTATGTCCGGCCTGTTTGTTGCAGCAATCAGAATCACTGTACTCTCAACATCAAAACCATCCATTTCAACAAGAAGCTGGTTGAGGGTCTGCTCTCTTTCATCATGACCGCCGCCCAATCCGGCACCTCTATGTCTTCCGACTGCATCAATTTCATCCATAAAAATAATTGAGGGCTGGCTGGCTTTAGCCTGTGCAAAAAGATCTCTTACCCTGGATGCTCCTACTCCGACAAACATCTCTACAAATTCAGAGCCCGATATGCTGAAGAATGGTACCCCGGCAATTTCTCTCAGTTCTTCTACAGCTTCGTCGACTCCCGCGACGTCTTTAAAGGTAACCCTATTTTTACCCTTGTTGGCGACCCGTGCCTTGCTTTTTCCAAACTGCAGCACTTTAGAGCCTCCTCCTTGAAGCTGGTTCATCATGAAGAAAATAAGACCGAACATTATCAGAAATGGCAATGCACTGATCAATATCTGCAGCCACATTGACTGTTTCTGGTTGTTAACTGTAAAAGGTATTTTTTTATCAAGCAAAAGCTGCGTTATATTATAATCCTGAAGGTACGAAACCTTAAAACTGGTGCCATCCTTGAGCTTACCTTCTATTAACTGATCCGTCCCCTTAATTGTAATGGGATCGGCAGTGCTGACCTGCCCGGAATCTATTTGGGTAATAAATTGCTCCAAACTCAGTTCCTTGACTTCAGGCGCCATAAAAAGCGGGTTCCTGAAAATCAAAAACATCACAACTATCAGCAATATCAATAAAGCTATATTTTTAAAACTTCTTTTCAACTATAAAACACTCCTTTTTTATATTAAGATTATTTAAGGTTTTTATTAATACTATTATTAGAACCTTAAGCACTTCAAAAAACAATACTGTTTAAATCAGTGTCCATATTATATATTATTTTGATTAAATAGAAAATTTGAATAAACTTCATAAGATTAAAGATAATTAAAAGCAGCTTTTGCTTGAT
>JAMCVO010000664.1 GCA_023475715.1 Actinomycetota bacterium | reverse complement strand
AATATCTACTTATGAAGAAGCGCATGCGATTACGGGCGGTCGTCTTGTGTTTGTTATGAAACACCCTCTTTGTATTTGGCCTAAAGATTTTATTCAAATTTTGAAAGACAGGGGGCAGATTTCAACCACATGTCACCTCCAACATCAATCAGGGGGCATTATTGATACAGACGGTTCATTGTTAATTTGCAACAGCATGTTTGGCTTCCCCGTTGGCAGATACGGACAGGATTTTAAATCTGCCGAGTCGCTGGCAACTTTTTTTGGATCAAAGCAAATGAGAAATTACTTTGCTCAAGTAAGGGCGTATCCTTCCAAGAAGTGCATTGATTGTGAAGTCTTTGAAGACTGTTCAGGGGGTTGTCCATTGTTGTGGACAGTGTATTCGCCTGACAGCGTAATTACAGGGTGGTCAAAGTAGATTGACCATAACGAATCCTCTGGCGCATCGTAACGCGTCAGAGGATTTTTTTGCTAAATCGAAAATTATAAGTTATATTAATAAAATCATGCTTGTTATACCCATAAAATTTCAATTTAATATTGAATCCGAGGTGCGCAGAGTAAGGGAGACTCTTGATAATTTTAAATGGCTTACCAAAAATAATTACAGGTTTCTTTTGCCGAACGGCATAAAGGATTCTAAAGACATAAAAATAGAAATGATTAGAAAGTTAGTGGAAGATGAGTATGACTTGAATATTTATCAGATTGCCGAGAGCGCCATTTTAAAATCATGGGAAGGGAACAGTGGTTTAATGAGAAAAATTAACCAAAAGATGAATGGTTCGTATATGTTGGATGAGGTCACTGTAATTTTAACCAGATATGGCACTCAGGGAAGCTATATGACACCTAATTCAGCGATTATAAATATTTCTAATATTCCTTCCGAGTTTCTAATTAAAACTGTTATACACGAGTCCTTGCATTTAATGATTGAACATTTAATCAAAAAATATTCAGTTGAGCATTGGGTTAAGGAACGTATAGTAGATTTAATAATGGATTTTGAATATAAATCTCGTTTTAAAATGCAGTCTGCGCCTAATTGGGTTTTTATTACAGATGAGATATTTAAAGGGTATTATCCGGATATGAATTTAATAATAGAAGGGGCAGCTAAAATTTTTCCTGATAAGTAATTTGCTGTGTATAAAAAAAGCCCTCAGCACATTTAATTAAAAAATGTGCCGAGGGTTGTCGTTTCGGATGGAGATATTCTCTCACTCGTCTGCACAGTCGCAATTGCATTCGCATGCTCCCCAGCCGCCATCACAATTACTGGTTATACAGTCACAATCACCGCGGATTTGAGGGGAAAAGCCTTTGACGCTTCTCGTGCATGGTATTTCCGTTGTCTTAAGGAATCTAACGAATTTATCCACTATTTCTCACCTCCTTTCTATTTGAATTTTCTAATAAAAATATTAACATTATTTTTTGATTTATACAATAACCCTATTTTTTAAGATCTTCAAATAATTTAGTATTTTTTGGATTATTCAGATAATGTTTAAAATGTTTTATTTCGTCGACTAAAATCTTTTCAAATTTACTTATCCAGATTTTATTAAAACGCGGTTGAAATATTTCAAAAATTTTTTTAAATTCGTCTTTTTTGACAAGTCCTTCCAATTCGTTCCAAGCTTCTTTTTCCGGATATGTAAAAAATATCTGTCCCAAATATTTTGACTATTGTGATGATGGCAGGAATTTGGAATGGGCGATTTTGAGAAAATATCCGGAATTTAAAAAATATAAAAGAAATAAATTAGATGTCAATGAAAAGCAAATTTCAATATTTGTAAATTCTATTTATCAAAAGAACAATAAAATAATCAGAAAAAATCTTGATTTATATAAAAAAAGTTGGGCGAAACTGGGGAAAGACTATTTTGTTTTAGTTAGCCAGATTTTCGGCGATTATAAATGGCCATTAGGAAAATATATTGTTTATCTGACAATTTGGGGGATGCACCCGCGTTTTTTAGAAGATAAAACTTTTCAAATCCCTTTTCGCCATAAGAATGAAAAATATATAAATGTGATTATTGCCCACGAAATGCTTCATTTTATATTTTATGATTATTTTTATAATAAATTTCCCCAATATAAATCAAACAAATACAATTTTTTCGTATGGAACATATCGGAAATTTTTAACAATATAGCGCAGGATTCTCCGCAATGGATTAAAATTTTTAAAGCTAAATCTATGCCTTATCCGGAACATAAAAAAATAGTGAATAAATTAAAGAAAAAATTTTATAAAAAAAGCGTTATTATAGCTAAAGATTTAATAAAAGAAATTATAAAAAATAAAGATTTTTTACCAATTTTCGCGGGCTTGACTTTTGGGGTGAGATATGCTTATATAAATATAATTAAGGGATAGTTCTTAAAAACAAACAGCGGTTTTCAGCCGCTGAAAAATAAGATAGAAAAATTTAGAAATGAGGAGGTAAATCATGTTATATCAGACACTTTCGGCACCAATAAATTGCCAGATAGAGCTTACGACTTCTTGTAGTCATAATTGTTCTCATTGCTATAATTTCTGGCGGAAGGATATTGAAAGAGTCAATAATTTTCTTAAAGAAACAGATGTTAGTAAAATTATACGGAAAATAGCGGACGCAAAAGTATTTGATATCATAATTACCGGCGGTGAGCCGTTAATAAAATATGATATTCTCATACATTGTATTAAGGAGGCGCGAAGCGCAGGATTGGGCATTTCTTTGAATTCAAATTTAGTTTCGTTAACCAGGGCTCGCGCGCGCGAATTGCGTTCTTTGGGTATAAAACAAATACTCACGTCTTTAATGGGTCCATCAGCGGAAATACATGATAAAATTGCCCAATCAAAAGGGTCATTTGAAAGAGTTGTGAGAAATATACAATTAGCCAATGAAGAAAAGATTAATATTGTCGCCAATATGGTAGTTTCAAAAATTAATCTTTCTTTTGTTAGGGACACGGCAAAGTTTGTTTCTTCTATTGGAATTAAGAAGTTTGCGGCTACCAAAGCGGGATGTCCGGGAAATTGTTTCGATTTCTCGCAATTCTCATTATCAAAAGAAGAATTTAAGAAATATTTACAAGATTTACAAGAAGTTGGCGAAGAGCTCGGTATTGCAATTGATGCGCTTGAGGGATATCCATTGTGTGGAATCGGCGACCTTAATCGTTATTATTCATTTATTGGAAGGAAATGTTATGCTGGCGTAACTACGATAACTATTGCCAGCGATGGCGAAGTTAGACCATGTTCCCATCTTGATGTTTCGTATGGAAATTTACTTACAAAAGATTTGGCGGAGATTTGGACACGCATGGCTCCATGGAGAAATGGCGCATACTTACCAAATACTTGTAAAAGTTGTAAAATTTTACATGTGTGCGGTGGCGGTTGTCGTATGGAGGCGAAGATGCGCAGCGGGAATATTTCAGGAATGGATCCGTACAGTATGCCCAACGATATTGAAAAGAGTTTATATTCACTTCAAGAACATCAGAAAAATATGTTTTATAAGGCGCCATTGAAAAATTTTGAAATAAGGCCTTATCGCTATCGACATGAATCTTTTGGAGCCGTTGTTCTTGTGGGGAAATCTCGAGCATTTCTAAGTGCAACCGGTCTTAAACTCTTTAAGCAGTTTGAAATATCGTCTACGTATTCATTACAAGACGAAAGAATTCAGTGGGGCGCTTTGAATCCGGTCGATTTTATTCGCGGCCTTATTCAAAGAGGAATCGCTGTTGGAAAACAGTGATTATGTAAAAATATCTCAAAAGGAGGTAATCGCTATGCCAAAAGATGACGGTTTTGTTTCATTCGTTCAAATAGAAAAAAACCAAACAGAAAATCTTACGGCTGTTCAAAACTGCGACTGTTATGATTGCGACTACAACTGCGAAGAGTGCGATAGCAAATGATCATAGATCATTTGTTAATCTCAAAGAGATAAAGAAAATCCTTTATCTCTTTTTTATTTGGATCGGTTTTTGATATTTAATTAGAATATGCGGTTTTTTATATAATTGATTTCCATAGCGGTTCCAAACGGCGCGTTTTTTTGAAAAATCTTTATTAATTGGCAAAAGAATATTTAATATTTCTTGCAGGAAAGTTTTAAAAGTTTT
>JAMCVO010000363.1 GCA_023475715.1 Actinomycetota bacterium | reverse complement strand
GTTTCGGAATGTTGAATATTCAACATTCCGAAACAGCAAGGTACTTCCATATGAGCTACTGTTACAGACTTTACGTCATTCAGTCTGAATATTTCGGTAAACTTTTCCACATAAAATTCGCTGTCATCAAGCTTTGGACATCCTATAAGCAGCACCTTATTTTCCAGAAAATCTTCATGAAATCCTGCATATGCAAACGGAACACAGTCAGCAGCTATGAGCAGTTCTGCACCTCTGAGATATGGCGCAGTTGGTGGTACCAGCATTATCTGAACAGGCCACTGTCTCAGCTTTGATTCCTTTGCCGTAAGCTGACCTAAAAGCTCCACGATCCTGGCTGTCTTTGAGCTGTCTTTTAATCCAGGCTTAAGCTCTCCTGGCTTAACAGCTTCACCGGATTTTTTCTCTCTGAGGTCCATTACTGCCGAGCCCGGACAACCGCAGGGCATTCTGTCTTCATTTTCTGAACTTTTACTGTTCATTTTAACATCCTCCATAATTTCGATATTATTATTTTTCAAATATTCCACTGCTTCATTATAAAGGGCCGTTTCACCGTGATCCTTTAAATGTTTTAAATGTGCAGCTATTACATTTTTCCCCTGCCTAGTTATATTCTCCATAACTTTAGTTTCGCTATAAGGTTCCGCTTCACGCTCAATAACTTTTATTGCTCCTGCAGGACATTCTCCTATGCATGCGCCAAGCCCGTCACAAAAAAGATCGCTTATTAATCTTGCCTTTTCATCGATAACCTGAAGGGCCCCCTCGGGACAATTGGGAATGCAATTACCGCATCCATTGCAAATATCTTCATCTATTTCTATTATTTTTCTTATTGTCATTTTTACCTCTCTTTTTTATTTTTCTATAATGATACTAGATTAGTATCTTTTGTCAATAGCAATCATGCCCGTTAGAGTATTTATTATTATTCTCCTTAAAAGTAATTATTGCTATTTTATTATTGTCAAAAATAATTGATATTGTATTATATTATCATTACAGAATATATTTAATAAAAATTTTGTAACAATTTTATGTTTTTTAAAGCTTCAAAGTTGTAATCATATTATTGAGCCAGGGGGTAACCAGTGAAACCTTTATGGGAAGGTGCAATAAGTTTTGGCCTGATCCTGATTCCGGTAAAGCTTTATAAAGCTACAGATGAAAGAAAACCCGATTTTCATCTGGTCAGAGAAAAAGATCTCTGCCCGGTGAAATATATGAGAGTATGCAAGTCTTCCGGTGAGGAAGTGCCTTTCAGCGAAATAGCAAAAAGTTACGAATACCAGAAAGGTGATTACATAATACTGCATGACGAAGATTTCAGGAAAGCATATGCCAAAAGAAGTGAAAATATAGAAATTGTTGAATTTACCGATGAAAACGAAATTGATTCCAAATATTTTGAGCAACCTTATTATCTTGAACCGGAAAAAGGTGCATCAAAAGTATATGCCTTATTGCGGGAAGCATTAAAAAGAACTAAAAAAGCAGGAGTAGCAAAATATGTGCTTCACAACCTTCAGCATCTGGGAATTTTAAAAGCCGACGGCGACCTTCTAATTTTAAATCAGATCAGGTTTGACAGTGAGCTAAGAAAACCTGAAGGTCTCAATATTCCGGCTAAAGAAAAAATGCCTCAAAAAGAGATAGAAATGGCAATAATGCTGATAGATAAACTCAGTTCTCCTTTTAAACCCGGAGATTTTAAGGACACTTTTTCAGAAGAAATTAAAAAGATAATTGAACAAAAAGTAAAAACAGGCAAGATCAGTTCCATTGAGCAGGCCCAACCCGAAAAATCTGCCGAAGTCATAAATCTTATGGAAAAATTGAAATTAAGCCTGGAGAAAGCAAAGAAAAAAAATGTCTCTTGAAAATTATCAAAAGAAAAGAAATTTTAAAAGTACAAACGAGCCTAAAGCAAAAAAAGCTGGTACAGAAAAAAGAAGCATCCAAGGAGCTACCCTGACAAAAAGCAAGGATATGCTTAAATTTGTTGTGCACAAGCATTTTGCATCCCGCCTTCACTTCGATTTACGGCTTGAACTTGATGGTGTACTTAAAAGCTGGGCTGTGCCAAAAGGACCATCTATCAACCCGAAGGATAAAAAGCTTGCAATAATGGTTGAAGATCATCCTTTTGAATACAAGGATTTTGAAGGAACAATACCTGAAGGAAATTATGGAGCAGGAAAAGTCTATATCTGGGATTATGGAACATATCATGCTCTTGACACAGATGATAAGCGAGAGAGCTCACGGATATTGAAGGAAGGTCTTGAAAAAGGTCATATGGCTTTTATCTTAAATGGCCAAAAGCTTAAGGGAGAGTTTGCTTTAATAAGGTTAAAAAAAGCTTCACCGAAAGACTGGCTGCTGATAAAAAAGAATGATGAATTTGCATCTGAAATGGACATCTCTAAAATAGGAGCACCCGCAGAAGCAGCAGAAAAAGAAAATTCTAAAAAAAAATGATAAAAATCCTTGAAGAACAAGGTATCGATATCTCCTCCCTGAAAAAAACCGGGAAAGTTACCCATTTCAAACCAATGCTCGCCACTCTTATAGAAAAGCCTTTTGATAGTAATGAATGGGTGTTTGAAATCAAATGGGATGGCTACAGGGCAATTGCAGAAATTCAAAAAAACAGTGTCTTGCTTTACTCCAGGAATGATTTAAATTTCAATTCACAGTTTCCTGAAGTTGTAGAATCACTAAAAAAAATGCACATAAACACAGTACTTGATGGCGAAATCGTCGTACTTGACAAACAAGGCAGGTCTCAGTTTCAGCTTCTGCAGCAATATCTCAAATATAAAAAAGAAATGCTTGTCTATTATGTATTTGACATTCTCTATCTGGAAGGATATGAACTACTAACACTCCCCCTGATTACAAGAAAAAAATTATTAAAACAGATTTTATCATCCAATCATAGAAATGCTAAAGGCAGCAATATAAGCCATAATATGGAAAGCAGTATAAAAAATATTAAATTCAGTGACCATATTGAAAAGGAAGGAATTGCTTTCTTTAATGAAGCAATTAAAAACGGACTTGAAGGTATTATGGCAAAAAAATCAGAAAGTGTTTATATCCCCGGCAGCAGAACAAATAAATGGCTGAAGATAAAGACAAAGATGCGACAGGAGGTTGTGATTGCGGGATATACTGAACCAAGGGGATCAAGAAACAAAATTGGTTCAGTAATTACCGGAGTATATGATAAGAATGCGCTTATATTTACCGGCCAGGCAGGCAGTGGGTTCGATGAAAAAGAACTTGAAAACCTATATACTATTTTTAAAAAACTGGAGACAGGTATTTGTCCCTTCAAAACAGTCCCGGATACCACAACAGCTGCACATTGGCTTAAACCTGAGCTTGTTGCTGAAGCTGAATTCACAGAATGGACAGATAAAAATATAATGCGCCATCCAGTGTTTCTAGGGCTCAGAACTGACAAGAATGCTTTTGATGTAAAAATAGAGAAACCTGTAAAATTAAAAATCGACAATAGCTCGAATTTAAATAAAAAGACAAAAATTAAAAAATAATATGGTAAAGGAAAAAAATTCAGTCACTCTTACTCACCCGGATAAAATATTCTGGCCCGAAGAAAAATATACAAAAAAAGATCTTTTTGAATATTATAAAAATATCTCGGAATATATACTCCCGTATATTTTAAATAAACCTCATTCTTTAAACAGATGCCCTGATGGGATAGATGGTGAATGTTTTTACCAGAAAGATATTGACTATAAACTGCCGCCCTGGCTTCATACCATAAAGATCTTTGCTGAATCCAAAAATGAATATATTGATTACTTTATTTGCACTGGTACGGAATCGCTGCTTTATATGATAAATCTGGGGTGCATAGATATTCATCCCTGGAATTCCAGAGTAGACACGTTGGAACGTCCTGATTATGCAATTCTTGATCTGGATCCCCATGAAGTTGATTTTTCTGATGTTAGAACGATAGCTAAAGAAGCTAAAAGAGTCCTTGATGCTATAGATGTTGAGGGCGGCAGTTTATAGTCAATATCTTTCTGGTAAAAACATTCACCATCTATCCCATCAGGGCATCTGTTTAAAGAATGAGGTTTATTTAAAATATACGGGAGTATATATT
>JAMCVO010000367.1 GCA_023475715.1 Actinomycetota bacterium | reverse complement strand
ATTGTTCATGAAATAAGAATTGCATTGGAAAAACAGGCTGACGATAAAACTAAAAGCAGTTTTCAGAGATTTTTTAAAGAAAAGGTCAAATATCATGGAGTGAAAACGGCAGTAGTTGATCAAATAGCAAAACAATATTTTCCCCAGATAAGAGATTTGGGTAAAGAAAAGGTATTTAACCTTTGTGAGGAATTGTTCATGTCCGGTTATTGTGAGGAGTCATGGATTGCTGCCAATTGGTCGCATTGGTATGGTAATTTTGCTGAAGAAGATTTTAAAATTTATGAATGTTGGATAAATAAATATATAGATAATTGGGCTGAATGTGATACATTGTGTAACCATACCGTTGGTGAGTTTGTAGAAAAATATCCGCAATATATCAGTGGACTGAAAAAATGGGCTAAATCGGAAAACCGATGGCTAAAGAGAGCTTCAGCCGTATCACTCATTATTCCTGCAAGGAAAGGAGAGTTTTTGCAGGATATATTAGAGATTTCAGATATCCTGCTACATGATCAGGATGATATGGTACAGAAGGGATATGGTTGGATGCTTAAGGAAGCGAGCCGCAAACATCAGAATGAAGTTTTTGAATATGTGCTAAAAAATAAAAACAGTATGCCGCGGACTGCACTTCGTTATGCAATTGAAAAAATGCCGGAGGAATTAAAAAAGGAAGCGATGAAAAGGTAATTTTTAATAATCCGGAACAGGTAAGTGAAAAGCAGGAATAAATAGTTTATTTGAGTATTCGATTCTTTAATTTATCCGGTTTAGGCCTTCTTCTACTCCAATTTTAAGAAGATTTTTAAATATATCAGGATTTAATGCCCATATTATTGCAAAACATGATAGAAAAATTACTACAGCAAGCCATTTTGTATATTTGCCTCTTGTTCTTACAAACAAAATTATAGATAAAATACCCATAACGATCGGTCCGGCTATCTTTATATCACCGAGCGGAACAGTATATCCTGCAACTGTCTTTTCTGACTGACCTAAGAATTTTCCCAAATCAAAACTTATATTTGCAGCTATAAAGATTATTTCAAGAATTATGACAATCAGCAAAACCCAGGAAGCCCAGCGTGTAGATTCGCCTTCGGTTCTGTAGACTTCATAAACAACAGCAGGGAATAAACATGCGGCAATTATTATGGGATTTGATAATAATAACCCAACTGCTATACCAACAATAGCGATTATTGTCAAGATTGAACATATCAAAGTAGCATATTTTGTAGGCTTTGCCATCTTCTTTCCTTTTTTATAGTATTTTAATTATTTCTTCTTACTTTACTCAGGTTTAAATATAAGTATGATTATATACTGAAAACATCTGGAAATTATATACTTATATTATTTAATTATCTATTTGGATTTATTATTTTGGGACAACAGCTAAAAATTTATCGGTCAGGATAAAATAACCCAAGAATTTTATTTATTAAAAAATTTTTTAGAGATAAATAAATCTTTATTTGATAGAATTTAAAAGTCAAGACTAATTTCACACATAATATATTTTTTGCAGGACACATTGATTTAAAAATTATTATTTCTTAACTGTTTTATATTTCAAGGAGGATTCTTGGTTAATATAGCAATAGTGACGGACAGTACCGCAGATATCCCTAAAAATCAATGTGTCCTGCAAAAAATAACTATAGTCCCTCTGACTGTAGTTTTTGGAGATGAATCTTATAAAGCGGACGGAATTGACTTGTCAATCGGTGATTTTTATAAAAAACTAAAAGTTTCAAAAAATCTTCCCAAAACAATTCAGCCATCTCCTGGTAATTTTGTTGTAGTTTATAGAGAGTTGTTAAAGAATTATGACCAGATCATATCAATTCATATTTCAAAAAAAATGTCAGGTACTGTAGACAGTGCCCTCATTGCCAGGAAAGAATTTTCCGATAAAAAAATAGAAGTTATCGATTCCCAGCTTGTTCATATGCCGCTCGGGTTTCTGGCTATAGAAGCGGCGATGATGGCCAAAAAAGGTGATTCAATCGAAAAGATAAAGGACAGGATTGACTTTCTAAAACCCAATATGAAATCATTGTTTGTTCCGAAAACTCTTGAATATCTTCAAAAGGGCGGCAGAATAGGAAGAGCAAAATCTTTAATTGCTTCTTTGCTTGAGATAAAGCCTATTTTAACCTTAAATTATGGGGAAGTTTCACCATATAAGAATACCAGGAGATGGAATCAGGCCAAGGATGAAATCATAGCTTCAATGAAAATTATTTTACCTTCTCCTGAAAATCTTATTGTTTCCGTAGGAGATCTTGATTTAAAGGAAGATGGTGAAGAAATGGCAGAAAGAATTAAATCAGAGCTTAATCCTGCAGAGTTAATAAGAGTTGATTTTGGTATAATTGTCGGTGCACATCTGGGGCCTGCCATAGGTATTTCTTTTTATGACAGGATATGGCAGAAAGATTATTAAGCAAGAAATGAAAACCGGATTTAAAATCATGGATTTAAGTTATAATATATAGGAATTTTCCTGAGTGCTTAAACTTTTATTCTTATAATTACTGATAATTTCTTTTGTAAGTTCATCATAAGCTTTTGCACCTTTTGCAGAAGGCTCAAAACCTAAAATCGGTTTGCCGTGAGATGCAGATTCGTCAAGCCTTACATTTCTTGGAATTACCGTTTTATAAAGCTTTTCTTTAAAATGATCTTTAACTTCAGCAATTATTCCATCGGCAAGCTTGCTTCTGGAATACATTGTCATGACCACTCCTTCAACTTCAAGCTTTACATTAAGACTTCTTCTGACCAGGTCTATTATATTCAAAAGCTGTGCGACACCTTCAAGTGCAAAATAACCGCATTGTATAGGTATTATTATATCCTTGGCAGCAGCAAGTGCATTTATTGTAAGCAGACCAAGAGATGGCGGACAGTCTATTATTATGAAGTCATAGCTCTCATCAAGTTTCTGAAGTGCTTCTTTTAGCCTGTATTCTCTTTTAAATACTGTTACAAGTTCTACCTCTGCGCCAGAAAGCTGTTTTGTTGAAGGAATCAGACTCAGATTTTCGTATGGGGTTTTAACTATAGCTTTATTTGGATCTTCACTGTAAATAATCAAGCTGTAAGCTGAAATATTTATATCGGAAGAAGAAATACCGAAACCGCTGGTTGTGTTGCTCTGGGGATCCATATCAATTAATAATGTCTTGTAGCCATAATGACTAAGGTAAGCTGCAGTGTTTATTGCAGTTGTTGTCTTGCCGACTCCTCCTTTTTGGTTGGCAACAGCAATAATCTTGCCTAAAAATCCATCACCTGCTTTCTTAAAGAGGGAGCTATCTGAATTTTCATTTGAATTCATTTTATCTATAGATACCCAGATATTTAAATATTTAAGAGATTATAAGTATTTTAACATTAAGCGGTAAAAAAATTAAATTACTTTTATTTTCTTTATTTAAACTTCTTATTTTAAATTTTCCGGATTGAGCGGCAGAAGTTCGTCTGCCACAAAAACTCCATCTTTTCTGATGAGCTTGTCATCCATGTAAATCTCTCCGCCGCCGTACTCAGAGGTTTGTATGTAAACCAGGTCCCAGTGTATGGAAGAGGTATTTCCGTTTGGAGCATCATCATAACAGCTTCCAGGAGTCAAATGCATACTTCCTGAAATTTTCTCATCAAATAAACCGTCTTTCATTGGCTTTGTGATATAAGGATTAACACCTAATGAAAATTCTCCTACATATCTTGAACCTTCATCTGTATCAAGAACTTCATTAAGACGGTGGGTATTATTTGAAGCAGCGTTTATTATTTTTCCATCCTTGAATTCAAAAAAGATATTTTCAAATGTTACTCCCTGAAAAACTGCCGGTGTGTTAAAAGTTATTGTACCGTTTATCGAATCTTTTACCGGTGCAGTAAAAACTTCACCATCAGGAACATTTAATTTTCCGGCGCATTTTTTTGCCGGAATGCCCTTTATTGAAAACCGTAAATCTGTTCCTTTACCTTTTACTCTTACTTTATCGGTTTTCTGCATCATGTCTACCAAAGCATCCATAGCTTTTGACATTTTTTTATAATCCAAATTGCAGACATTGAAATAAAAATCTTCAAAAGTTTCAAGACTTGTATTTGCAAGCTGAGCCATGGAATTGTTAGGCCATCTGA